>CAVGMK010000019.1:0-3043 GCA_963630135.1 Oscillospiraceae bacterium | reverse complement strand
GATGCCAGACCTGGAAGCTTATGATGAGAACAGAACGCTGCTGTACAACTCCCTGTCCGAGATGGGCTATGAGATGGCAAAACCAGACGGCGCATTCTATATGTTCGTTAAGGCTCCGAACGGCGATGCAGTAGCATTCTCCGAGAAGGCTAAGCTCGAGCACAACCTGCTGGTTGTTCCGGCTGACGGCTTCGAGTGCCCAGGATTCTTCAGACTGTCCTATTGCGTATCCAACGACATGATTAAGAGATCCCTGCCGGCATTCAAGGCAATGATCGAGTCCTACAAATAATCCGGTCGGATATTAGTTGGTCAAAAATAACGCGCCCCGCACCTGCGGGGCGCTATTTTTATCCGCTGAAACTTCCGAGGGAATCAGAAGGCGATTTTCCGAAGTTTCCCGGCCGCGATGTACGCTAGAATAATCTTCGCGATGTCGCCCGGGATGAAGGGGAGGACGCAGGAAAGAAGCGCCGTCTCCAGGTTGCTTCCGGCCTGTGCGATGAACCACGCGCAGCCAAGGGCATAGAGCGCAATCTCACCGAGTAGGACGAATAGCGCATAGCGGAGATGGCTTCCGTAGCGGGTATTGCGCGTGCGGCTCTCTGGCTGCTCCGGATGCAGCGGTTTACCCGGCTGCTCATGCTGTAAAGAAGACGGCTGCCCGGAGTGCAGTGAAGTATCTTCGCTCTCTCGCAGCTCACGGCATGCTGACGCAGAGTGGTTGCCTTGCAGGATGTCCCCTCGGCCGCCCAATCCGGCCAGAAATGCCAGCAAGACATATCCAATCAGGAAGCCGCCGGTTGGCCCGAACACGATACCTATCCCGCCGGTGAAGCTATGGAATACCGGAAGCCCACAGGCGCCCAGTGCAAGGAACGCGAGGATGGCCAGTGCGCCGTCCTTCGGCCCTAAGACAAGACCGGTCAGGATGACAGCGAAGGTGGCGAGGTTGATGGGAACCGAAGTGCCCGGAATCGGAATCGAGATCCAGGAGCAGACGGCGGTGAAAGCCATCATCAGTGCGGAGCGGGTGAGTATGGCGGCTTGGGTCTGGGTATTGTACATGGGAATGATGTCCTCCTATCTAACAATATATAATCGTGTCAACGACGCATACGATTCAGATGTCACACTTGAAGCGTTGCGAGGGTGACAATATGTTAATTCTACCAGATAATTCTTGCTTGTCAACCTATGCGGCACAATAAGGGTGACAACGGGCGCAAAAAAAGAACGATGGTGAGACAAGTCCATCGTTCTGGCGCACTTAACTGGTACGCAATGTGGGGACGGGTGAGAATTAGTTCTGTGCCTTCAGATCGTTCAGTCTTGCAGCCATTCTGCTGACTTTTCTGGAAGCAGCCTTCTTGTGGATGGTGTTCTTTGCAGCAGCCTGCATGAACTCCTTCTCCAGTGCAACGAACTTCGTTGTTGCTTCATCAACATTACCGCTCTCAACAGCAGCCAGGAAGTTCTTCTCTGCTTCCTTCATGTGACGCTTTACTCTGATGTTGCGTGCAGTCTTCTTGTCGATTACTCTAATTCTTTTCTTTGCGGATTTAATGTTTGCCATTTTTTACCCCACTTTCTTCAAAAACAGTATTAATTCGCAACGAAAATTATACATGAGGATTCCCATGATAGCAAGGCTTTTTTGGCGTGCGAGACCTACCATTTTGGCAGAAAATCCCGTATAATATACAAGGAAAATCAGATTTTAATCGGAGGGAACATGAGTTATCTCAAGAATATAAGAAATTTCAGCATTATCGCCCATATTGACCACGGCAAATCCACATTGGCGGATCGTCTAATCGAGAAGACCGGCCTGGTGCAGTCCCGGGACATGAAGGAACAGTACCTGGACAATATGGACATTGAGCGGGAACGCGGCATCACTATCAAGCTGCAGACCACCCGTCTGCATTACAAAGCCCAGGATGGAGAGGAATACATTCTGAACCTGATTGATACCCCGGGACACGTGGACTTCAACTACGAGGTCTCTCGTTCGCTGGCGGCTTGCGACGGCGCGGTTCTTGTCGTGGACGCGACACAGGGCGTCGAAGCGCAGACGCTGGGCAATGTGTATCTGGCGCTGGATGAAGACCTGGAGATATTGCCGGTCCTCAACAAGATGGATCTCGACAGCGCCCGTCCGGAGGAGACCAAGGAAGAGATTGAGGACATCATCGGCATCGACGCGGAGGATGCCCCGCTGATTTCGGCCAAAACCGGCCTGGGCATCGACGATATGCTGGAGAAGCTGGTGCAGGTCATTCCGCCACCGGAAGGAGATCCGGAAGGTCGGCTGAAGGCACTTATTTTTGACTCCTATTATGACAGCTACAAGGGCGTTGTCATCTACACCCGCCTCTTCGACGGCTCTGTCAAGAAAGGGGACATGATTCAATTGATGAATACCGGCAAGAACTACGAGGTCACCGAAGTCGGATATTGCATTCCGGGCATGGTACCGGCGAAGGAGCTTCGCGCCGGCGAGGTAGGTTACATCTGCGCGAGCATCAAGCGCGTGGCGGATGCCCGCGTGGGCGATACCATCACCCATCAGGACCGCCCGACTGAGAAGCCACTGAAGGGTTATAAGAAAGCGCAATCCATGGTATATTGCGGCATCTACCCGGCAGAGGGTGAGAAGTACGAGAACGTCAAGGACGCACTGGAGAAGCTGCAGGTCAACGACGCCGCCTTCCACTTCGAGCCGGAGAATTCCGCGGCGCTGGGCTTCGGCTACCGCTGCGGCTTCCTGGGACTCCTGCACATGGACGTTATCGTGGAACGCCTCGAGCGCGAGTTCGACCTGGATGTTATCACGACGCTCCCGAGCGTTATCTATAAAGTCGTCATGACAGACGGGACAGAACGAATGATTCAGAATCCGACGAACCTCCCGGATCCGGCGGAAATCAGCCGAATCGAGGAGCCGATTGTCAAAGCGGAAATCATGACACCGAAAGACTACGTCGGCAGCATCATGACGCTCTGCCAGGGCCGCCGCGGCAACATGACGCACATGGAG
>CAVGMK010000018.1:0-6366 GCA_963630135.1 Oscillospiraceae bacterium | reverse complement strand
CGAGAATGGCCGCAATCAGGCCGGCGCTACTGCCATTCACCAGGAGTTCTGTGTGCAGGACGCCGTAGAGCTCACGGTAATTCTCCATCACCCGACGGATGACGCCGCGCGGCTGCGGCAGCGCATCGGCGCCGGTAATCTCTGTGATGTCGTTACCGATGGTATTCCGGAGAAAATCGCCGTATCCGTACTTCTCGTAGAGATTCGGCCGGCCTTTGTGGCCCGGCATGTGGAAGGATACGGGATTCTGTTTCTTGTGTTCTATCAGGAAATCGGCGACGGTGGTGTTCATTGTTTCTTGCCTCCAAGGACTTGCGGTAATCTGCGCCCATTATACCACCTCCTTGTGAGAAGTAGCATATTCGCTTTCAAATACTATTATTGAAAAGCCATTTTGATTTTAAAAAAATCAGGGTGGCTGCCCCAGCCACCCTGTGAATTGATTATTCTAATGCGCGCGCTTCTCCATACGCATGCTATTTTTCACGTATTCACGGATCTTCGCCTATATGCGGAACTCCGTGTGCACGCAATCCTTTGCCCTTTCGAAACACTTCGCATCAATCTGCAAGAAACCCGTTCTAATTAGATATCCAACGCCGCATGGTATCCCTCATATACCGCATTGGTAATGGTGGATACCTTGTGGGCATCGCCGATGATGCGAACGAACGGCGCCGAATCGCGGAGCGAATTGGCCAGCTCGCTACGGGAACGCTGACCCAACGCACAGATGACAGAGGTTCCCGGAACCATAATCTGCGCATTATCGGCAACTTCACAGAGGATACCTTCCGGTGTAACGGCAAGGCCTCTGCAGCCGGTGTGAACGGTGACGTACTTCTCGATTTCCTTCAGAAGGAGCGGACGATGACGAACGTTCGCATCCGGCGCCAGTTGATCGCGCATCTCGACCAGATGCACATTCTTGCCCTCCATGCCAAGGTGAATGGCGCACTCGCAGCCGGCAAGGCCGCCGCCGAAGACAACCACATCGTCGGTTACCTTGTCCTTCTCCAGATAATAGTTATTCACCAGCACCACGTTGTCGCCGTCCAGTCCTGCGATTGGCGGAACCAGCGGGGAGGAACCGACTGCGACAATCAGCGCATCCGGTTTCTCCTGCTCCACGTACTCCGGGGTTACTTCGGTGGACGTGCGGATGTCGACACCTGCTTTTAGCGCAAATTTCGCGTAGGTACCCGCCAGCTCATACATCTCTCGCTTGAACGGGATGGCCTGTTCACTCTTCAGGATGCCACCCAGCTCGGCGTCCTTCTCGCAGAGGATGACCTGGTGGCCTCTTCTCGCCGCTGTCCAGGCCGCATAGAGGCCGCCCGGACCGCCGCCGGCAACCAGCACCTTCTTCGGCACGGCAGCCGGAGTAATCTCACTTCCCTCCATCTCACGGCCAATCAGCGGGTTCACGGTGCATCTCCGTGTGGCGGTCATCGCTCGCTCGGCCATGCAGGTGAAGCAGCGGAGGCAGTGCACAATCTCGTCGTCGCGGTTCTCCATGACCTTCTGTGGGAGGAACGGATCTGCCAGAAGGGCGCGCGCCATGTAGACGATGTCCGCCTGGCCGGTTGCGATAATCTGCTCCATCTGCTCCGGGTCGTTGAGAGCGCCGATGGTGGCTACCGGCACGGAGACGTGCTTCTTAATCTCGGCCGCAAGGTATACGTTGCAGCCGTGGTCACGGAACATGGATGGGTGCGTGTCGCCGAAGCCGCGCTGGTAGGTTCCGGCGGATACGTGGAGGATGTCCACGTACGGCTCGAGCGTCTGAGCGATGCGGACGCCCTCGGCCAGGTCGTAACCGCCCTCGAAGAGCTCGGATCCGCTCATGCGGAACTCAATCGGGAAGCCCGGGCCTACGGCTTCTCGGACGGCCTTCAGAATTTCGATGGCGAGGCGGCAGCGATTCTCCAGGCTTCCACCGTACTGGTCCTTCCGGTGATTGAAGTATGGGGAAAGGAACTGGTTGATGAGCCATCCGTGTCCGCCGTGGACCATGATCATCTGGAAGCCGGCTCTTTTCGCATGGCCGGCAACCTTGCCGTAGGATTCCACGATGTCTGCCAGCATTTCCTCCGACAGGGCTTTGACCTTCACGCCATCGACGCGTTCGCCGTCGCTGGCGCTCCACTGGACCATCTTCTTCTTGCGGGATTTGTCCGTCATATAGGTCCCGGCATACATACCGGAGTGCGAGAGCTCGAGGCTCGGTACGGCGCCGTGACGGGAAATCGCATCGGCGGTGTAGGTGGCACAGGCGATGGAGTTCAGGATAGCGGTATCCAGGTGATATGCGTGGGAACCGTCGGTCTCCGGGTGGACCATACATTCGCTGACGGTGACTGCTCCGGCGCCGCCTTTGCCACGGAGTTCGTAGAATGCGGTAGATTTCGGGCCGATGCAGCCGTCATTGGTGATGTCGGTGCCGCCCATCGGTGCAGAGAACATGCGGTTCCGGAAGGTGACTCTGCCGATGGTAATCGGACTGGTGAGATGCGGGTATTTGCGTTCCATGAAGATTGCCTCTCTTTCTGCTCTTTCTGCCTTGCTGCTGGTTGCTATTAGATGCTGTTAGATGCTGTCAGCGGCTGGTAGATTTCGTTAGATTCTGTCTGGCACGCTGTGCCCCTGTGAAATTCGAGACGATGGATGTGTCGCGCGCGGGGGCATAAAGTGTCTTATTTTTAACAACATCCTAGCAAAAGAACGGGTGCTCCCTCCATCATCGATGAGGTAGCACCCTTGTAACTTATGGTTTAAAGCGTATATTTGTAGGCAATTTCGCACAATAAGCCAGTTTTTCCTATCTCTTTGTGCAAAATGAAGAATGCAATCCATCCACACTCTATAAAGAACGAGATTCCCCGTCCAGCGCAATCATCCGCTTCCATCAATTCGTGACCCTATTCCCTCAGTGATTCCCCCGCCTGGCACATCTCCAGCACCTCCGCAATTGCCGGATTGTCCTTCTCGCTCTCGTGGCACACCAGCGAGACCGTCCACGGGATCGCATCGCGGAGCTCCACCCGCCGGAGCTCCGGGTACAGGGCGGTGTCCGCGTGAATGTCCGCGTCCACGCCGATGCCCTCCTGCGCATGACAGAATTTGTAGATCAGCGCGCTCTCCATCGTCGCCATCACGATGTCCGGCGTGAAGCCAAAGTCATTGCACCGCTGGATGAGGCTGTTATAGATGGAATATTTCTGGTTGAGCGTGATAATCCGCTCCCCCCGAAGGTCCTGCACGCTCAGATACTCGCGGTCGTAATAGGAATGCCCCGGATAGATTACCGCGTTCATCCGCACGCTGTAGATGCCCTGCGACCAGAGATTCGGGAAAGAATTCCGCCCGACGATGAACCCCAGATCCAGACTGTGGTCCTGCAGTCGCCGCCCAAGCTCGTCATTTCCCATCTCCTCCCAGATGAAGTTCGCATTCGGATGCCGCGCCTTAATCCCATCCAGCATCTGCAGCGGCAGCACATTCAGCACCCCGCTGGCGAAACCGACGTGGTACGTCTTCTTCGAATCGCCGAACGCCCGCATTTTGAGCTTGATATCCTCCAGCTGGAAGAGCAGGCTCTGGCTGCGCCGGTAGAAATAGTCGCCATATTCCGTCGGCACCGTCCCGCCCTTGCTCCGCGTGAAGAGCGGCACCTGCAGCTCCGCCTCCAGCCGGTCAATCACCTTGCTCAGCCCCTGCGGCGTGATGAAGAGCTGCCCCGCCGCCCTATTCATGCTCCTTGCCTCATACACCAGGCAGAAGCACCGCAAATCCTTCGTATCCATCGTGTCTGTCTTCCCTTCGCTGTTCCTCGTGTTGCCGGCCACATCTTCCGGTCAAAAATAGGCGGTCACCCAGGTGACCGCCCATTCATCATGCCTCAACGTCCGGCTAAACGAATTCGTTCTTCTGGTCTACTAGTCTTCTAGTCTTCCGGCTTCCCTGCTTCGCTACTTATCCTCGAGCCTCACCGGGTTCTACTCATTGCGCGCACCCGTAACGTAACCCGAATCAATCTAGAATTCCGCCAGATTCACCTCGGACCCATGTTCCTGAAGTACCCGGATCATATCCTCCGTCTGCAGCCAGATGGTCGCGGTGTTATCGTTCGGATGCACCCCGATAATGTGCCCCAGGAACTCCCGGTCCAGATAGAAGTGCACCCGGCACTCCGCATCATTCAGCAGCCCCAGCGGCGTCACGGACCCGGCGGTCAGCCCCAGATACTCCATCAGATACTCCGCCGACGCGAAAGACAGCGGCCGCGTCTCATGCGCCTTCCGGAACTCCTTGAGGTCCACCCGCTTGTCGCCCTTCACCGTGATCAGATAGAAGTTCTTCTTCTTGTCATCCCGCACGAACAGATTCTTCGCATCCCAGCCCGGGTACGGCAGATCCACCTCGTCCAGCTCGCCCATATTATACACGGCCTTATGATCCGTCGCCTCGAACTCCACGCCGTGATCCCGCAGATATTGGTACGTTTCTTCCTTATTCATGGTAATCACTCCCTTCATCTATTCCTGCCAAAAATAAATTTCTTCCTTTCGCTATTTCCGATGGTGCGAACGCCCCCGGCGATTCGCCGGCTTCGCCCTCTCCCGTGCAGTCATGCGTTTCCGCTACGCAGACACGTGTAGTCATCTGCAATAACTGCAAGCTCAGTATGACATTCCCCTATCGGAATGGCGTAATGAATATGCGTAATTATCCTAGCCGGCTCAGTTGCACACTGCCGTTCTCCCGAAGCCAGCGCCGGCACTGCCGGTACTGCGGGAATGCCTTCTCCATCTCCGCGTAGAATCGCTTCGAGTGATCCATATACTTCCGGTGGCACAGCTCGTGAACCACCACGCTGTCGATAATCTCTTCCGGAAAAAGCATCAGTACACAATTGAAATTGAGATTCCCCTTGCCCGAGCAGCTTCCCCAGCGCGTCTTCTGATGCCGAATCGTAATCCGTCCATAGTCTACGCCAATCCGAGCCGCATAATATTCCACCTTAGCCGGAATCACCCGCTTCGCCTGCTCCGTCAGCACGCGCAATTCTTCCTCCGTGAACGGCGGCAGCAATTCCTTCTGCTCCTGCCGGGATGCCATAATCTGTTGGTGCTTCCGAATCCAGGATTCTTTCCGCAATAAGAAGCGCTGAATCTCGCTCCGGCTGGCCCACCGGGGAGCGCGCACAACAATTCCGGTACTTCGCACCTCAATGGAGATGGTCTTCCGTTTGCTTCGGATGAGCTCTGCGGTGATGTCTCCTGCCTGAATGGTCATGGTGACTTTCCAATCTCCTTTCTCCTAGGCATGTAGCATAACGAAGTAAGCTCCACCCCTTTGCTACTATTGCGATTCTTTCAATATCAGGCATTTTTGATTCCCACCTCCTTGATTAGCTTAAGAAAATGGGCTGGTGGAAGATTCACTGAAATTGCCACAGATTAATTCGCACAAAATGAACGTATGTCTTATCTGAATTATATATTGAAGTCTATATTTCGTCAATTTTGCGGCACTCCATTAACCTGCCAAAGGACTCCGGAGAATCCATAATGCGGCAAAAGTAAGGTTGACACGCACAGGACCTTCCGGAATGAAACCATTGCTGATTTTTTAATACGCAAATGCATACGGATTCGACTTGCAGATAGGATACTGATAGCGTTAAAATATAGTCAATAGACATTTCCGGATACAAATTCGAGTGATGAAGATGGATTCTCAGAAGGGAGGTTATATCAAGAATGAACAAATTAAAGACCGGAATTGCGTCACTACTGAGTGCATCTGTTATCGCCACAACCGTGGTACCTGCAATTGCTGCTACAGATACGCAGGCTGCTGCAGATAACACATCCAATCAGGGCAATGCCCAGGAAACAAGTGCGGTAAACAGCACACCAACGAATCTCGCAGAAGCACAGGATGCGTATGAGAAAGCGGGAGAAGCGGTAAAGAATGCAGAAGCCGCAAAAGCCAGCGCAGAAGAAGTGCTGAATGCGAAAAAGGCCGCAACAAGTGATGCAACGTCAGCAAGGGTCACTTCGAACGATAGCCTGACGAAAGCGGAGCAGGAAGCGGTAGATGCTTTTGCAACCGTCGCCGCGAACAGCTACCAGAAGGTGCAGGCAGCGAACGACGCCAAGGAAGCCGCTGAAAAGGAGCTAAAGGAGGCTGAAACCGCTCAAAAAGAAGCAGAAACGAAAGTCTCCGAGGCGGAAAGCGAAAAGTCGCAGGCAGAAGAGAATGTTGAAACCGCCAAGCAGGACCTCGAAACAGCAAAAACTGCCTATGAAACAGCCAAAACGGAAGCAGAAGACGCACAGTCTGCATACGATGCCAAGG
>CAVGMK010000017.1:0-7678 GCA_963630135.1 Oscillospiraceae bacterium | reverse complement strand
TGAAGATACTTGGTGGGAAGCTGCCTGGGAAATTAGGACGTCGCCGGTTTTTTCTTTTTTTGCATTTTTTGAAATTGATTTTTTATGACTTTTTGTTGCGCATGTTATCCTATAATGGTATATTTGTTATGATATTTTGTGAGTGATACAATCGATGATAGAACATTTTGTTCAGCCCAATTTATGATTCGTTAATTCACATTTTGTGATGTGTAGAATCCGGGGCATGGTGTAAATGTATTTTGGAACATAACTTGGCTGGAGGGACTGCTATGAGAGAGATTACATTAGGAAAGACCGGAATTACGACGCCGCAGAATGCCTTTGGGGCACTGCCGATTCAGCGTATTTCGAAGGAAGATGCGGTACATCTTCTGCGCAAAGCGTATGAAGGCGGTATGACATTCTTTGATACGGCAAGGGCTTATTCCGATAGTGAAGAGAAAATCGGTGCTGCTTTCGGGCCGGGGAGCCTTCCGGATGGAGATACCATTCGAAATCATGTATATATTGCGACCAAGACGGCGGCAAAGACGCCGGAAGCCTTCTGGAAAGATCTGGAGACTTCACTGAATAATCTGCAAACCGACCACGTGGATATCTATCAGTTCCATATGGTGGATCAGTGCTGGCGACCGGGCGATGGCTCCGGCATGTATGAGTGCATGCAGGAAGCCAAGGCGCAGGGCAAGATTCGTCACATCGGCGTGACGGCGCACAAGATTAAAGTGGCGATGGAGTGTGTCGAGTCGGGTCTCTACGAGACGATGCAATTTCCTTTTAGCTACTTAAGTGACGAGCAGGAAATCGAACTCGTCTGGCTGTGCCGGGAGAAGAATGTGGGCTTCATCGCGATGAAAGGTCTGGCCGGCGGGCTGATTACCCGTTCGGACGCGGCGATGGCCTTCACGCAGGAGTTCGACAACGTGCTTCCTATCTGGGGTGTGCAGCGGGAGAGCGAGCTCGATGAGTGGCTGGCGTATTTTGGCGCGGAAGGCGATGGCGTGAGTGCGGAAATGACGGAGGATATCCGGGATTATATTCAGCGGGAAAAAGAAGAATTGTCCGGCGAATTCTGCCGAGGGTGCGGATATTGTCTTCCATGTCCGGTTGGCATCAAGATCAACAATTGCGCACGCATGTCGCTGATGATTCGGCGGGCGCCTTCTGATGCGTGGCTGACGCAGGAATGGCAGGATAACATGAGGCAGATTGAGAATTGTCTCGAGTGCCGCCAGTGCGTGAGCCGCTGTCCGTACAGCCTGGACACGCCGACGCTGCTGAAGAAGAATTACGAGGATTACAAGAAGGTCCTCGCCGGCGAGATTAGCGTGAAGTAAAGAATTTTTCTACAGAGAGTTAGATGATTTGTCTGTATCGGATGATTTGCTTGTACCGACGAAATCTATTTGGACGTAGAACCGGAAAGCTTCGGCGTGCCAGACGATTTCGCAAGAGAACGAATTCAGTATTCGTGCTACTTATGAAAACGGAGCGTGCTATAGATTCTCATCGCTATGATTTGCGCAGAATAAAGAGAACGTGAAGAGAGAACGTGAAGCAAGAAATGGGAGATAGGGACAGAAGGATTATTGTTAGAAAAGAGGAGATGACAGAATGGCATATTTTAATTTCTCGGAGATGGATTCGAGTCTGCTTCAGCCGGAGCTGGTAAGCTGCGATGGGAGCCTGACGGCGTATGATTGGTCGAATTTCGGATATAAGGACTTCCAGCGCACACTTCAGCAGGGAGACGGCAAACCACTTGCGAGTGACGGGGTACACGCGCCGGTGTCCATCGATGAGCTGTATGCGGTCTGCAAGGCGAATCCGGCGGATGCGCAGCTGACGGAGGGCATTTGTGTGAAGGATGTGCTGTGCGCTCGGGAGACCGCAGAATATTATACGAACAAATATGATGGAGAAGGCTTCAAGCTGATGGAACTTCGGTATTATGATTGTGACCCGGAATCGGACATCATCTTCTTCAAGTTTCCTTATACGGAGAAAAAGAAATTCGCTTGCACCTTCGATGCCCGGATTTTCATCAACAACCCGATGACATACAATCAGGTATTGCGTCGTCTCTATGAATACAGCGGTCCGATTCTCATCTATGGGGAATGGGAGATGGCAGGCGGCCTGATGGCATCCATCGACAGCGAGAATCAGGTGGTTCGTCTGTAAGGAATTCGTAGCGAACTTGGTGAAATCTGTCGTATGGTGTTCGCGAGAGGCTAGTGATCAACTCAGCGCAACGTCAGAATTATAGTACAATATCCATCGACAGCGAGAATCAGGTGGTTCGGCTGTAGCTAAGTTTCGCTGAAATGCGGATTACCGCTAGGAGAGTAACCGAAGAACGTCCGGTAATTTACAAGGTAGGTAACATTCTATGGATTATAATTTGCAGAAATACATTGCATTCATTACGGCAGTGGATAATGGAAGCATCACAGGGGCATCGGAGATATTGAATTACTCGCAGTCCGGAATCAGCCGCATGATTGGCGACCTGGAGAAAGAGTGGCAAATGTCGCTGCTGGAAAGAAACAAGTACGGCGTGGAGTTGACGTCGGAGGGCGTGCGGCTCCTTCCGATGATTCGTTCTGTCTGCAATGAGTTCCAGAAGCTTTCGGCAGAGGTGGACGATATTCAGGGCCTGGAAACCGGTCTGGTTCGAATCGGAACGATTTCCAGCGTTGCGACGCACGTTCTTCCGTCCGCGATTAAGCGTTTCCGGACGGATTACCGCGGCGTGAAATATGAAGTGGTTCTGGGAGACTATAACGAAATCGAGGAATGGGTTCATGGTGGCAGAATCGATATCGGATTCGTGATTCTGCCGACGCAGGAGAGCTTTGATACCATCACCTTCGGTCGGGATGAGATGAAGGCCATCGTGCCGAAGGGCCATCGGTTAGCCGAATATGACCGAATTCCACTCCGCGAAATTGAGAAGGAACCATTCCTTCTTCAGGAGAAGGACAACAATAAGAGCACTCGTCAATTCTTCACAAATCATGATATTGACTTGAACGTAGAATTTGCATCCTGGGATGACTACGCGATTATGTCCATGGTGGAATGCGGACTGGGCATCTCGGTGCTGCCGGAGCTCATTCTGAAGCGGTGTCCGTATGACATCGAGATTCGTTCCCTGGAAGAGCCGTTCATCCGGGAGATGGGCATCATTATGAAGTCCCGCGACAAGCTTCCAACCGCAGTAAAACGCTTCCTGGATTACCTGGATTTGCAGAACGGAATCACCAATTTCCTGTAAGTGAGGAAGCCGTCTAATATAAGAACATATGCAGGAACAATTTCTCCCACCGTTGCCAGGCGAACACCTGAGCGAGCGGTGGGAGCTTTTCGTTACACCAGCGGACGAATCCGATAGAAAATCAAGCTGGTCCGTATTTCAAGGCGCATTATCTGAGGAACGTGACGCACAGGGGGGAGTGCATCTGCCGATACGTATATACGCGGGGCCGCGCGCGTGGGCGGGTGAAATCTATTTTTGGCTACCTTATTATAAGGGGTAGGAACGGTAAAAGTAAATTACTCCGGATATAACTTTCCGGCAGTACAGAAATGAAATATGCATATTGTAACGGCAGGTGTACCTGCGGTAGAATGGGTGCAGAGGCTAGGGAATCGAAACAGAAGTAGAAACAAGAGGTGATTCCGATGAAAGAAATTAAGAAACCGCTGAAAATCAGTCCGCCACTGCTGGAAGAGGATAAGATGACGTATGCGTCCGAGGAAATCTACCTTCCGGAAGGTGGAATTGACTGCAACGAGGGGTGCAATCCGTATGGTTTCCCACCGGCACTGGAAGAGGCGATGCATGAATTTGACATCCGACGGTTCGGGCCATATCCGCATAGTCATGCAATCTATGACGGGCTGCGGGAATATTGGAAGGGCTCTTCGGATATTGAGCCGGAGAACGTATTCCTGACAGATGGAAGTATCAGCGCGCTGTATGCCATCTTCCAGGTGTTCGATGCGCCGGGGGCGGTGGCATTGATGAATGCGCCGACCTTCAGTGACGCAGAGATGGCAGCGAAGATGCTGGGTATGGAGTGCCGCTCGGTGCTGCTGGACAAGAAGAAGAATCTGAAATTCGATCCGGAGAAGTTCCTGGCAGCGATTACGGACGATGTGACCGTCATCTACCTGGATAATCCGAATAACCCGACCGGGCAGGTCATCAGCCTGTATGTGATCCAGAAGATTCTGGACCGCGCGGCAGAAGTGGGTGCGGCGGTTATCGTGGACGAGGCTTACGGAGATTTCATGCCGAATCAGAATTCGGCGATGAATCTGACGGAAGAATATCCGAACCTGATTATGGTCAGAACGATGTCGAAGGCGTTCGGACTGGCCGGGCTTCGCGTGGGCTACATCATCACCGGCAAGACGCTGGTGCGTTATCTGAAGAAGCTGAGAGACCCGTACATGGTCAGCGAGTTCGCCAGAGAGATGGCCGGCAAGGCGCTGATGTATCCATATCACTTCTGGAGCCATATGCTGGAGTTTGCGAAGATGAAGCGTGAACTTCGCGAGCATCTCAAGGTGAAAGGCCATCTTCATATGGCGGAGACGGATGATATGGTCTCCATCTTTACGATGTATCATGATGACCCGAACGTGAACCTGCAGGAGGAGTTCTGGAATAATGGCGTGCTGTGCGTGGCAGGAAACAGCTTCAGCGGGCTGGAGAAGAATTACGCCCGTATCCGGATGCCGAAGATGGAGGAATTCCCGGTGCTGGAGAATGCCGTGGTGGCGATTCACCAGGGCGCTAAGAAATAGCTTTGCCCATATACTGAAGATGATGTGAACTACACTGGATAATATGGATATTCCGATGGGTACGGTCTGGATATATCTTGAAAAATCCTAATAAATCTAATAATCCTAATATGGGTACAATCCCTCTGCGTAAATTAAAATGCAGAGGGATTCTTTTGTTTCACACTCCGCTGAAATTGTGGATTCTAACGAAAGTAAATAAGAAAAGAGGGCCTTCTCGCCCTCTTTCTATCCTGGTTATGAAAATGTTCGGACTAATCTAGGAAGAAGGATATTCGAGATGGGACAACGCCGTCAGCCGGGCGTTCCTGAACGCAAATCTCCGGAAGGTATCCTTCGGTAATCCATTCGTAGTAGCTAGGTAGCTGTTGCTCCAAGGCTCCCGGATGCTAGTCCTCCGTAATATCGGTCTTCTGGAACTCCTCCGTCTGCTGCTTGACGAAATTGTCCGCCTGACGCTCCTGAAGGCGCTTCAGGCGTTCCGAATCGAGCAGCTTGGACTTGTTCTTGCCTTTGACTCTGTCCTTATCTTTGTCTTTGCCCTTATCCTTACCTTTCTCTTTGCTCTTGTCTTTGCTCTTCTCTTTATCTTTCTTGCCGTCCTTCTCGTCATCCTTCATGCTGTCGTTATCCGGCTCATCCGGCAGTTCAGCCGGTGTGGCTGCCGGACGAATGGCACCGATTTCGGAGGATGGAATGTTGATGTCGTAATCGTCGAACACGAGCTTCATCTGGCGCCGCAGGTCACGGTCGAGCTGGACGCGGTCGTGCTCGAGGCATTTGGCGATGATTCGTATCGTCATGGTGTCCATATTCTGCGCGGAGACGCCGCGGTAGAACGGCCCCTCGACAATGGTCGGAAGATTGCGCTTGATCTTCGGGAATTCGTCCCGGAGAACCTTCTCGATGTAGTGCAGGTCTTCGCTGTACTTCACCACCATATCCACGGAGATGATGGAGTAATCCTTGGTCATGTTGAGGATGTTCTTCACGCTGCTGTTGGAGAAGATCTTCACATTGCCGGAGCCTTCCTTGACCTTCGTGGTGCGAACGCCAATCTCGACGACGGTACCGCGGAATCCATCGATGGTGACGATGTCGCCCACCTGGAATTCACTCTCGAAGATGATGAAGAGACCGGCCAGAATATCCGCAACCAAGCTCTGCGCACCGAGTCCGATAACGAGGGACAGGATGCCGGCAGAAGCGAGAAGCGTGTGGGTATCTACACCCAGGATGCTCAGGCAGTAGTACAGAATGAACAAGAATGAGAACGTCTTCAGGAAGTTATCCAGCATTCTGCAGATGGTCTCTCCCCGGGCATTCAGGAACCCGGCAATCCACATCACAATCTTGCGAAGGATGATGGTCAGCTCAATGATGGAGATGCCAATCAGGATGCAGTAGGTGATGGAGAACAGGTTGATGCCATGTTGCCATTTGCCGCGGAGAATGAAGCGAATGAGCGAATCATCCGCGAAGATGTTGTTGGCGAAGACGACCGCAATCAGGACGACGAAGGCCAGCACCATCAGCACGTGGTTGATGAGGAAGAAGGTCTTCTGTCCGGCGGTCATGTCCTCCCATGCGATGCCGCGGTGGCTCCAGCGTGCGGTTGCGGCGCGGGATCGGCCAGTGCGTCCGCCACCGAGATCCACATTGACGATGTTGCTACCGGTCTTCGACGCATCGCTGCCCTTACTTGATTCGGTAGTACCGCCTTTTCCGGCCGGTACAGTCCGGTGTGACTGGCCGGAAACGGAAGTGATGCCGGCTTGGTATGCTTCTGCGGCACCATGTGCCATGCCGGTGTTCTGTGCACCGGCGGAGCCTGTAGCTGCAGCCAGCCCGTTCCTGCCGGCGGGGTCGGAAGTTCCGGCCGGGGCGGAGGCTGTTTTTAGCGGGGAAGGATATGGCATTTCCGCCTCCGAATCCCGGGTGAAGCTAAAGAGCCACCAGAGCAGGAGCAGGAAGACGAACATGACGGCGGTGGCCAGGATGGACACCGGCAGCGCGGTCTTGTTCATCGAGCGGAACGGGACAGCCACATAGGTGATATAGTGGCTGAATTTGCCGGACGCGCAATAGTAGCGAGTGCCGTCGATGGTGATGAAGTCGTTGTAATCGGCTACGAGCATGGATTCGGTCATACCGTAATCCGTCACGGACTGGCCCATCAGCTTCTTCTTCGGGAAGTAAGCGAAGGTGTTGTCTTTGGTGTCGACGGCGAAGGCGAAGCCGCCTTTGCCAATCTGGATGCCCTGGAGAACGGTGGCCAGGTCCGTGTTGAGGGTGGCCTTTTCGAGGGCGTCCGGGGTCACGCCGATTTCCAGCATGCCGACGGTCTGGTGGTTGTCGTCGACGATGGCTTTGCCGATGTATTGCTTCGGGTTGCCCTCATCGTCCGTCTGGATGTCCTGGACAATCTCGTCCTTCGTGCCGTCCAGGATGGACCAGAATTCATAGGTCTGGTCGTCCTTGTCTTTGCTCAGAGAGAAGCTCCAGAGGTTCGAGTCGGACGCCTGAATCTTGCCCTTAGTGTTGAAGAGCGAGAGGTTGCTGACCTGAAGGGCGTTCCGAAGGGAAATCATGTACTTCTGTGTGAGGTCATCTTTGTCCGTGTACTGGATGATGTAAGCGCCGAGCTCGACCTTCTCCAGGCATTGCTTCTGGTATTCCGTGGTCTCCGTCTGAACGGTGCTGCTGTTCCGGGAGAGGGTGTCCAGCATTTCTGTACCTCTGGCGTTGCTCGTAATGGACTGCTGCGAGAGGGTCAGGAGCGTCTGGGTGTAGTAAGTGACGCCGAAGGACAGCAGCGAGCCGATGATGGCGATGCAGAGGACTTTGTTCCCCAGGG
>CAVGMK010000016.1:0-11654 GCA_963630135.1 Oscillospiraceae bacterium | reverse complement strand
AAGAACCGAAGGCATTCTGCCTAATACTGTCTCTGGCTTTTGCCCAGGATGCATGCACAGCACAGTACATAAGCTGATTGGTGAGGCTGCTGAGAACCTGGGAATGCTGGACAAGCTTGTTCGTGTAGAGGGCGTAGGCTGCTGCGGACTGGGACAGTTCTATGTAAATAACGACGCAACTATCGCCGCTCACGGAAGAGGCTGCGCAGTTGCAACCGGTGTTAAGAGATCCTCCCCGGATTCTCTGGTATACACATACCAGGGCGACGGCGACCTGGCTTCCATCGGTCTGGCAGAGACTATGTCTGCTGCTAACAGAGGTGAGAACTTCACCGTTATCTTCGTTAACAACGGAATTTACGGTATGACCGGCGGCCAGATGGCTCCGACCACACTGGTTGGCATGAAGGCAACCACCGCTCCAGGCGGAAGAGACCCGAAGGTTCACGGATATCCAATGCACATCGTTGAGATCCTGAACCAGCTGACCGCTCCATACTATCTGGAGAGAGTTTCCTGCAACACACCACAGAACGTTATTAAGACCCGTAAGGCTATCGAGAAGGCCTTCAAGTATCAGATGGAAGGCAAAGGCTTCTCCCTTGTTGAGATCGTAACTTCTTGCCCAACCAACTGGGGTCTCTCTCCTCTGAAGTCTCTGGAGTTCCTGGAAGAGAAAATGTTTGCTGAGTATCCACTTGGTCTCGTAAGAGACAAGGGCGCAGAGAAGTAGGAGGTGCAGAATGGAAAGAAATTTGATGGTAGCCGGATTCGGCGGACAAGGTGTAATGACTATGGGCAAGCTGCTCTCTCAGGCAACTTGTGATTCCACAGATCTTAACGTAACATTCTTCCCATCCTACGGCGCAGCGATGAGAGGCGGCACGGCGAATTGCTATGTTGTAATTTCTGATGATGAAATTGGTGCTCCGGTATCCAACAGTGTAGATGACCTGATCGTTATGAACGGTCCGTCCCTGCACAAGTTCCTGCCGAACCTGAAACCAGGCGGCACCCTGTTCATCAACAGCTCTATCGTTAAGGATCCGATTGACAGAGACGACATCACCGTAATCAGCGTACCGGTTACAGAGATGGCTCTGGAGATGGGCGACCCACGTATCCTCAACATCATCATGTTGGGAGCATACATCGGATACACCAATGCAGTTCCGGCTGACGTTGTAACTGCTGGTATCCACCACAAGTTCGAGCACAAGCCAAAGGTAATTCCGCTGAACGACAAAGCGTTCGAGACCGGTATCGAAATTGGTAAGGGCCAGAACTAATCAAAATAGTGTACTAACGATCACACGAAATGGGAGTCACGGAAGTGACTCCCTATTTTTATCCGAATTTTTTCATTGCTTGAAAGCTGCACTGTATCAACATGCGTGCAACTTTTCTTGAAACAGAATGACTAGACATCAGGAATTCAATACCCTATAAAACTCCGGATACTCTGAAAAAATCATCATATTTTCCTCCCCTGTTATGGAATCGCCCAAGAACTGCTCGGCTTATGGCATTTGGTTAAAAAATAAATGAAGAATGGCAGATGGTGTCCGTATCAGCTTGAATAAACGGGCTTGATTGGGTATAATTTACGGAGAGGTTTTTGCTGAACAGAAGCCAATGCGCAGCGGCAAATGCACAGTTGAAATAAAGGAGGTACGTTATGTCCTTGAGAAAACGCAAGAAAGAAAGAATGGAAGCGCTGGTTGCAGAGCAGAACGAAGCAATCATGAAAGAAGCAAAGAGAAGAGCCGCTATGAAGTTAGGTCTTCGAATTGCCGGTGTGAGCATGCTGGCAGGCGCAATGCTGGTGGTTGCAACCAAGAAAATCTTCGATGAAATCTTCCTGGAAGATGACTGGTCCGATGTGGACTGGGGTGAGGAAGATGATGATTACATCATCGACTAATCACGAGAAATTATAGAAAGGCTGAAGGAAAATGTCGGAATACAAGGGAACTTATTACATCACTACACCTATTTATTATCCAAGCGCGAAGCTTCATATCGGTCACACGTATTGCACCGTCATGGCGGATGCGATGGCCCGCTTCAAGAGACTGTCGGGTTACGATGTTCGCTTCCTGACCGGAACGGACGAGCATGGACAGAAGATTGAGAAGTGTGCGGAAGAAGCGGGTGTCACACCGAAGGAATACGTCGACGGTGTCGTAGAGACGATTCTTCGTCTGTGGGACAAGATGGAAATCAGCTATGATGATTTCATCCGCACAACGGAGCCACGCCACATGCGCCGCGTCCAGAACATCTTCATGAAGATGTACGAGAACGGCGATATCTATAAGGGTAAATATGAAGGCATGTATTGCACTCCATGTGAATCCTACTGGCCGGAATCGCAGCTGGTGGATGGTAAGTGCCCGGATTGCGGCAGAGAAGTCAAGAAGATGAGCGAGGACGCTTACTTCTTCCGTCTGTCCAAGTATGGCGATGCCCTCTTGGATAATTTCAAGAATAATCCGGATTTCCTGCAGCCGGAGACCAGACGGAATGAGATGATTGCATTCGTCGAGAGAGGACTGGAGGATCTGTGCATCTCCCGTTCGACCTTCGATTGGGGCATCCCGGTTCCGCTGGATGAGAAACACGTCATCTACGTATGGCTGGATGCGCTGTCGAACTACATCACGGCGCTGGGTTATTCCGAAGAAGATGAATTATATAAGAAGTACTGGCCGGTGAACGTTCACTTGGTAGGCAAGGAAATCGTCCGTTTCCACTCCATCATCTGGCCGGCAATGCTGATGTCCATCAAGGAACCACTGCCGAAGCAGGTGCTGGGACATGGATGGCTCCTGATTGACGGCGGCAAGATGTCGAAGTCCAAGGGTAACGTGGTGGATCCGGAGATTCTGATTGACCGCTACGGCATTGATGCATTGAAGTACTTCCTGCTGAGAGAGTACACCTTCGGTCAGGACGGCATCTACACCAATGAGGTTATGCTGAAGCGTCTCAATTACGACCTGGCGAACGATCTCGGCAACCTGCTTTCGAGAACCGTGTCCATGATTATCAAGTACAACGATGGCAAGGTTCCGGCAGCAACCACCGAGGATGACATCGATCGCGAGCTCAAGGAACTGGCAACTTCCGCCGGAAACCGCGTGGAAGAGAAGATGGATACCTTCCAGTTCAATATGGCACTGGATGAAATCTGGGGAATCGTTCGCAGAGCGAACAAGTACATCGATGAGAAGACCCCATGGATTCTGGCGAAGGATCCGGAGCGCAAGGCAGAGCTGGACACCGTTCTGCGCAACCTGGTGGAAGCCCTCCGTATCGTATCCATCCTGATTATCCCTTACATGCACACCACCTCGGAGCGCATGAGAGAGCAGCTGGGTCTGTCCAGTGTAGAATCCAAGTGGGAAGACGCTTTCGAATTCTACCAGATGGACGGTTGCACCGTTCAGAAGGGTGAAGTGCTGTTCCCTCGTCTGGATATCGAGGCAGAGCTGGAGGCTTTGTCCCAGATTCATCAGGACAAGGTAGCCGTGAAGAATAAGAAATAAGAAACAGACAAATAAGGGCCTTAGGTGTAAGAGCTTAAGGCCCTGTTTTTCTATTTTATGGGAAAGGAATACTGTCATGTTATTTGACGCACATACGCATTTGAATTTCGAGGAATTCTCGGAAGAGGAGCGAGCTGCCCGGGCGCAGGAGATTGCCGCATCTGACCTGGGCGTGATTATTGACGCAGGTGATTGCGTGTCCTCGTCCCGGCAGGCCATCCGGGACGCAGAAGCTTACGACTGGTGTTATGCCGCCGCCGGCATCCATCCGGAGCATGCCGGTGCTTATACGGAAGAGGAGCTTCAAATAATTGACACTCTGCTGACCCATCCGAGGGTCGTGGCCATCGGAGAAATCGGACTGGATTTCCACTACGGAAAGGACACGAAGCAAGAACAGATTGAACTGTTCCGGAAACAGCTTCGCCTCGGCCTCCAGCATCAGATTCCGATTATGATTCACACGCGGGACGCAAACCAGCTGACGATGGACATATTGAAAGAAGAAGGCGTCTTCTCCCGTGAGAGAACGGACGTATTTCCGAAGCGGCCGGATAAGGATGGCAATTTGGTGCCGGATGCGCGGGTACAGCTTCACTGCTTCTCCGGTTCGGCGGAGCTGGCGAAGGAATATATTCGCCTGGGTGCGACGATTTCCATCGGCGGACCGGTGACCTTCAAGAACGGACGGAAGACCGTCGAAGTTGTCCAACAAATTCCGCTGGAATTCCTGATGACGGAGACGGATGCGCCGTATCTCACGCCGGAACCGTTCCGCGGCAGGCCGAACCGCTCGCCTTACGTGGAGCACGTGGTTCGGCGCATTGCGGTGATTAAGGATATTCCATACGAAGAGGCCGCCGATGTGCTGTTCCGGAATGGATGCCGGTTCTTCGGTATCGAGAGGTAATCCCTGATAACTGTAGCCGAAATCCAAAAGGCAAATGACGAATACGCATCAAAGAAGTGGTATGGGTGATATGAATTCCGGAATCCGATGAATTCATATCAGACTTCGGAAATGCGACGCTTGAATGAAGCCTGTGATGAAACATAGATGAATAATAAGAACTCGCCGTTCCTATCGGGATACACAATACGTTGCAGGAATCTCAAATATAGAAAGACAATGAAATGAATCAGCCGATTGAGGATCAAATCAGGAAGAGCAACTTAATACCGGTCGGAAGTACCGTCGTGCTGGGGCTTTCCGGTGGGCCGGACTCCATAACGCTTCTGTTTGCGTTGCATGCACTGCGGGAGGAACTGGCGATTCACATCGTACCGGTGCACGTGAATCATCAGCTCCGGGAGAATGCGGATGCAGAGGAAACGCATGTCCGGGAGGTCTGCCAGGAACTGGGAATTACCTGCCGTACAGCTCGAATCGACTGCCTGGGAATCGCGGAGCGAGAGGGGATTTCCGTGGAAGAAGCGGGGCGGAATGAACGGTACCGGATTTTCGATGAGACCTGCACGAGCCTGGAACAATCCGGCGTGCCGAAGGAGCGCCTGGTGATTGCTGTGGTGCACAACGCCGATGACCAGTGCGAGACGGTGCTGCAGCGCATCGTGCGGGGAACCGGCATGCGCGGCCTGGCGGGAATCCCTTCCTGCCGGCTTAGCGAAGCAGGATACCGGATTGTGCGGCCGCTTCTTACCGTGCCGCGAAGCGAGATTGAAGCGTATGTGGCGGGTAACCATCTGGAACCGAATCAGGATGAGAGCAATCAGTCATTGGACTACACGCGGAACCGCATTCGTCTGGAGCTCATTCCGTATCTGGAGCAGCATTTCAATCCCAATGTGAAGCAGGCACTGACGACACTCCGGGAGATTGCAACAGAAGAGGATTCCTACATGGCGGAAGAAGCTCGGAGGGCACTTCGGGACGTGCGGCTGGATTCCCCGCCGGATAAATTGTCCGACGGAATGTGCCGAGAGACCATGCCAGACAACGTCGAACAACTGGAGCCGGCGAATGAGACTTCATGCGACACATTGTCGAGAGCGGATAGTGTGGACTCGAAACGAGCGATGACAGACGGAACTCAAGCAGAGGCGAGGGATATAAGTAATTGCTGTGTCGCCGGAAGGGTGACGGAAAATGCAGTACTAAGCGTCCCGAAGCTTCGGGCGCAGCATCCGGCCATTGCGCAGCGTCTGATTGCGGAGTTGATGCGGGAATTAGGCGCGGAAGATGAGCTTCGGCGTGTGCATGTAGAGAGCATCCGGAAGCTGGCGGAAAGCGAGTATCCATCCGGTTCCGTGGACCTTCCGTGCGGTCTTCAGGCGGTAAGACAGTATGACCGGCTGATTATCCGGCGCACAGAATCGAACTCGGCAGTGGCAGTGAACGAAATGGGTCTTCGGGTGACCATTCAGGACCGGATTCCGGAATCGCATGCGGCGCACTACGCCTGCTTCGACTATGATGAATTCTGCCAGGCGCACGGAACAGCATACGAGAATATTCGCATTCGTCACCGGATGCCGGGCGACCGTATCGCCATCGGTGGCGGGAAGCACAAGAAGATTCAGGACTACATGGTGGATGCGAAAATCCCGAAGGAAATTCGAGATTCGCTCCTCCTGGTGGCCATCGGAAACGACGTTCTCTGGGTGCTTCCGAGCCGTTTTCTGCCGACAAATGCCGAACGGAATAAGGGCAAATTTTCACAGAATTATCAGATTCGCGCGACATCAAAGGCGCTATTATTCCTTGAAATAATAGAACCCGTATGATAGAATAGCACGATAAGTTTGTGTAAATATACAAATTTTCAATTTTTTTCAAAACAGAAAGGAACCTAACAGGGTGAAAAGATTTAACCGGAATTTTGGAATCTATTTGATCATCTTCCTATTTGTTCTGGGCATGGCATACATGTACCGCGGGACGGATCAGACTTCCGAACTGACAGAAATTAAATTCTCGCAGTTCGTGACCCAGCTGCAGGATGGCAAGTACGAATCTATCAATATTACAGACCGCAAGCTCAGCGGAACCAAGAAGAATGGCAACGTCGAGTTTGCGTACGCACCTTCCGTTCTCGAAATCAACTGGGTAGAGGAACAGTACATCTTCCCGATGCTCAAGGAGAACAAGATTGAAATTGTCAGCGATCCACCGGAAAGCGACATCAACTTCTTCTCGATGCTGCCGACGCTGATTATGATTGTGGCGCTGGGTTTCCTGTTCTACTTCATGATGAGCCAGGGCGGCAACAACAAGGCATTCCAGTTCGGTAAAAATAGGGCCAAGCTCTATAAGGACACCGGCAAGAGCATCACCTTCGATGATGTTGCCGGTCTCGATGAGGAGAAAGAAGAGCTTCAGGAAATCGTGGACTTCCTGAAGAACCCATCCAAATATACCCAGCTCGGCGCCAGAATTCCGAAGGGCGTTCTGATGGTGGGATATCCGGGAACCGGTAAGACCTACATTTCCAAGGCGACAGCCGGAGAGGCCGGCGTGCCGTTCTTCTCGATTTCCGGTTCGGATTTCGTCGAGATGTTCGTCGGTGTCGGCGCATCCCGTGTACGTGACCTGTTCGAACAGGCGAAGAAGAATGCGCCTTGCATTATCTTTATCGACGAGATTGATGCTGTTGGCCGTAAGAGAGGCGCAGGCCTGGGCGGCGGCAATGACGAGCGTGAACAGACATTGAACCAGCTCCTCGTGGAGATGGATGGTTTCGATGGCAACTCCGGTATCATCATTCTGGCAGCAACCAACCGTCCGGACGTACTGGACCCGGCACTGCAGAGACCGGGACGTTTCGACCGTCAGATTGTCATCAACATGCCGGATGCCAAGGCCAGAGAGGCCATCTTCAAGGTACATACGAAGAATAAGCCGCTGGCAGATGATGTATCTCTGGAAGTTCTGGCGAAAAGAACGCCGGGATTCTCTCCGGCGGATATTGAGAACCTCGTGAACGAGGCGGCGCTCCTGACCGCTCGCCGCAACGGCACGAAGATTCGCATGGAAGAAATTGAAGAAGCAACGACCAAGGTCATCGCCGGACCGCAGAAGAAGTCCCGCGTGATTACGGAAGAAGAGCGCAGACTGACTGCTTATCATGAAGCCGGCCATGCCGTTGTCATGAAATCGCTGCCGCACTCCGATCCGGTTCACCAGATTACCATCATTCCGCGCGGAATGGCGGGCGGATTCACCATGTCCCTGCCGGAGCAGGATAAATTCTTCCGCACGAAAGGCGACATGCTGGATGACATCAAGGGATTGCTGGGCGGCCGTGTTGCCGAGGAACTCAAGCTGGACGACATCAGCACCGGTGCTAGCAATGACCTGCAGCGTGCCACAAAGATGGCTCGTTCCATGATTACGGAATATGGCTTCAGCGACAAGCTGGGCCCGGTAAGCTTCAGCTCGGATGACGAAGTCTTCCTCGGTAGAGACTTCTCCACCCGTCAGAATTTCTCGGAAGCGATTGCCTCCCAGATTGATGAGGAAATCCGCTCCATCCTGGATGACAGCTACGCCGCAACCCTTCAGATTCTGAAGAATCACGATGCGGCACTGGAGAATGTCGCACAGGCTCTGCTTCTGGTAGAGACCCTGGATGGCAAGCAGTTCGAAGCGCTCTATAACGGTGAGATTACGCCGGAAGAGCTCAAGGAACAGGTCGACAGTGAAGCGAAGGAGAAGGAGAAGCGCGACAAGGCGGAAGCTGCAGAGAGCAAGCGCCGCGAGGAAGAACGCAAGGCGGCGGAGCAGGCTCGCATGGAAGAGCTGAAGCGCTCGGTAATCGGGGAATCGTCAGATAACCTTAGCCAGGCGGAGAACGAAATCCTGACAGCGATTCTCAAGGCCGGCACCATTGAAGTACCGAAGAGTTCGAATTCGAAGCCAATTGAGATTGGACTGGATTCGCAGGAGAAGGAAATGGCGACCGTAGAACCGGAGACGGTAGTGGAAGCAGAGGTAGAACCGGAGACGGATGCCGATGCAGAGCCGAAGTCGGTGGCGGAGTCGGAAACGTCCGGGTGGGATGAAGTTGCTTTTAGCCCGGAGGATAGAACGAAAGAAGAAAGCACCTCGGCAGAGGAACCTGTTTCGAAGGATGAATAATAGGATATTCGAAGGTTAGAGAGTGACAGGTTGGAATAAGAGGAGTGAGGGAATATGAAGATTACGGTAGAAGATTGTCTGAAGTTGGACGCGTTCAAGAACAGTTCAGTGGAAGCCTGCATGCGGAAGAGCGACCGCCGGGTTCGTTCAGTGTCTGTGTTTGACGAGAACGATCTGGATGCGGGCGTGGAGAGAAATGGTGTTCAGGAGCAGATGGTGCTGACTCATTTCTGGCAGATCCGAGACGACATCAAGGCACAATGCCGTGTTATTTCCGGGTTCGGGAAGAAGCAGATTGCGGCAATGGTGGTCTTCCTGAATGAGAAGGGCGTCGCCAAGCTCGACAGCGCAGTGATTAAGACGGCGGAAGAGAGCGGATTGCTCCTCATTACCGTGCCGGATGACGGGAAGATTACGTATGCGATGATGATTGAGCAGGTGATGGACAAGATTCTGTATGGTCATAATTACAGCGACAATCTGCTTAACAATTCCATCTATCATCTGCTGAATTTCGACAAGCACAATAATTTCCAGAGCGCGCTCAAGGAAGCGGCAATTCATAACGATTATCAGTTCGTGCTGATGACCATGGAGTTCAACCCGATTCTGACCATCGAGACGAGACACAAGGAGACCATCGAGAACGCGATATCCATCGCGAAGAAGAAGGATATCACGCATTCATCTGTTTTCACACAGGTTGCCATCGGCGATGTCATCACCTATTGGGGAACAATTGATATCAACGGCGAGAAGCACATCCTGATGATTGTGGACGACAACGACAATTACTCTGCGGTAGAGATTACGAAGCTGGCAGAGGTCATTGAGCTCGCTATGGGCATGTGGAAGTACACGCCGGAAAGAGATTCCCGTGCGGAATTCATCAAGGCGGCTATCCGCAACGACCTGTCCTTCTGCTACACGCTGGTGGACGAAGCGGACATGAAGGACAAAGTCTATATCAGCTCGTTCTATGCGAACGGAATCGATAATTCAGATTTCATCGATATTATCGATTCGTACAAGGCGAAATACAACCTGGGCGTGCTGCCGCTGATTGAGCAGAATGAATTCTACGGACTCATCTACGTGGATGAATCCGAAGAGAAGCCGATGGCCGTGAAGACCGCGTGTCTCGACATGTTCAACGCGCTCAAGGCTGGGAAGCCGGATGTCCGGATTTTCCATTCGACCGGAATCGAGAACCTGGACAACGCGGTAGAAGGCTTCAAGCTAATCAATGAGACCTGGAATTATGTGGAATCGGTATTCCCATACAAGCGGGTATTCACGAAATATGAAATGTCCATGGTCTGCAACTGCATGGATATCATCATGCAGAGCAGCGTCCTCAAGAAGATGTATCTGAATCTGCTGGAGCCTTTCAACAGAGAGGTTTCTTCGAATAAGGGCAAACTTCTTCTGGAGACGCTGGAGACCTTCGTACTGGATGCCAGCATGAACAGCAATAAGACCGCGGAGTTCATGAGCATCCACAACAACACGGTACAGTACAGACTGAAGAGAATTAACGAAATCCTCGGCGCAGAGATGACCGGAAACCGGATTATCCCGGGTCTGACGATGGCATTGGCATTGAGGAGACTGGAGGACCAATAGAATGCTTCTGACGATCGATGTAGGAAATACGAACGTCGTATTGGGTGTATTTGAAGGCCATACTTTGGTGAAGAGCTGGAGAATGGCTTCGGACAACAAGCGGAGTGCCGATGAATACGGCGTGATTATCGACCAGATGTTCCGTCATGAAGGTATGGATCCGAAAGATATTACGGATGCAATTATTTCAACGGTTGTGCCATCGCTGCTGTTCACCTTACAGCATATGTGCACGAAATATTTCGAAATTAATCCTCTGATTGTGGAGACCGGCATCAAGACCGGCCTCAAGATTAAATGCGATGATCCGAGGCAGATTGGGTCGGACCGCATTGTCAATTCGGTAGCGGCACATGCCAAATACGACGGTCCACTGATCGTCGTGGATTTCGGTACGGCGACGACGTTCTGCGTGGTGACCGAAGATGCTGAATTCCTTGGCGGCGCTATTGCTCCGGGCATCAAGACTTCTGCCTCGGCGCTGTTCGAGCATACGGCGAAGTTGCCGACGGTCGACCTTGAGACCCCGAAGAGAGTCATCTGCAAGAATACCATCGAGAACATTCAGGCCGGTCTGATTATCGGTCACATGGGTCTGGCAGAGCGAATCATCGAGAGCATGAAACAGGAGCTGGTATCCGATTATGGTAAGAAATATGAGGACATCAAGGTCATTGCAACCGGTGGACTGGCTTCGATGGTCGATGAAGGGGTGAGTTGCATCGATGTTATCGATCGCCGCCTGACGCTGAACGGTCTTGTCTATATCTATGAGAAGAACAAGACGTCGAGAAAGAGATAGGATAGAGAAAGAAATTAGTATGCTGAATATTGGTGGAGTAGAACTCCCGAATCCGTTCATGATGGCGCCGCTTGCCGGCATCACAGATGCTGTGATGCGAGCTCTTTGCGAAGAGCAAGGAGCGGCGCTGACTTATACGGAGATGGTAAGTGCGAAAGGCCTGTACTATGGTGACAGAAAGACGCCAAAGCTCTTATATATACCCGAGAATGCCGGCTTGACCGGAGTTCAGATCTTCGGAAGTGAGCCGGAAATCATCGGCTGGGCGGCGAAGATGTTGAACTCCGGATTGAACTGTTTTTTGGATATTAACATGGGCTGCCCGGTACCGAAGGTCGTCCGAAACGGTGACGGATCGGCGCTGATGAAGAATCCGGACCTGATTTACGACATTGTTGCAGCGGCGGTATCGAATACCGACAAGCCGGTGACGGTGAAGATGCGGAAGAGTTTCGATGAGAATTCCCCGACCGCGGTGGAATGCGCGCTGGCGGCAGAAGCGGCAGGCGCAGCGATGGTGACAGTGCACGGCCGTACCCGGGAGCAAATGTACGCCCCGCCGGTAGATTATGAATCC
>CAVGMK010000015.1:0-4573 GCA_963630135.1 Oscillospiraceae bacterium | reverse complement strand
CGCAGATATCATAGGCACCGATATCACCGATGCACTCGATGCCGGTCTGGGAGATTTCGCGGAAGGTGCCGCTCCATTTGGAGAGACGGTAGACCTCGTCGTCATAGCAGATTTTCTGCACCTCGCCGGGAACCACGTCCACGTTCTTCGCGATGGACAGCGTCACGTCCGGCTTCAAGGCAATCAGCTTACCCTTCGAATCCGTGAAAGTCAGGATGCCGTCATTACCGAGGAAATCCTTGTTTCTGGCATACAATTCATAAGCTTCAAATTTACCCGTCTTAAAGCGGAGATAGCCGTATCGTCCGAACAGCTGTCTCAGCTTCAGAATCGCCCGCTCATCGTTGCGGAGAATCTTGTCATAATCCATCATTTCTGTTCTGTCCCTCTATCCTTCAATCTTTCCAATACAATTCTGTAACCGCCGGGACCATACGTCAGGCACTTATTCACCCTGCCGATGGTGGCCGAGCTCGTTCCCGTCTCCCGGCTGATCTCGTTGAATACCATGCCTTCCGACAGCAGCTTCGCCACCTCGAGGCGATGCGTCAGATCCTGGATTTCCTTGATGGTGCAGATATCCTCGAGGAACCGCCCCACCTCATCTTCCGTCTCCAGGGAGAGAATCGCGTGGACGAAATTGTCGAAGTACCGCTTGTCTTTCGCTTCTCGTTCGTTCATATTAGCCATCCTTTGTTTCGGTTACTTACCGGCGAAACATTGCTCGATTCGTCGCGTCCGGCCGTCATCCGGCCCCGGCTTCGATTCCGATTCCGATTCCGATTCCGATTCCGATTCCGATTCCGATTCCGGCGCCGGCTTCGGTTCTTTCCGGCTCACTCCATTGGCCACATATCCACATCCGGGCGCGCATCGTCGTTTCGCACTTTAGCACGCTAACATTGTAGCACGCGACTATTAGCAAGTCAACGCATCCATTCTTGTTTTTTGTAAAGAACAAATAAAAATTGTGTCTCGATTTAGCCATCTCGACACAATTTCTCTTGCTTACTGTTCCGACCCCTCATCCAGATACTTCTTCCGAAGAGTTCCCGGAGCCACGGTTACCATATCGCCATACGGCTCCAGCAGGTCATCGAGATCGTAACGGTCGAACCCAATCAATGCATAGATGCCATTGATGGAATGTTGTGCGGTTCCCTTCCGGGTCTGCACCTCCAGCATTCCTTTGCCCTTGAAGTAGAGGCAGTTCGACTCGTCATCCCGGATAATCTCCCGAAGGTCCTTATCCTTGATATAGTAGGTCACCATCATCATACCCTGCTGGTAGATGTAATAGATTCCCTTCGGTGCAGCTTCCAGCCGAGTGGAATGAAGACTGCCGAAAGGCTTCTCGTAGATCTTCTTTCCGTACTTATTCACCAGAATCGTCAGCAGCGCCGTGCCCCAGATGGATGCATGGAGCGGAAGCGTTTCCATCGAGGTTGCAGCATTCTTGGTCAGCAGATACATGCGCCAGATAACGACACATCCGATGCCGAACATCAGGAAAGCCAGGCCTTTGTACATTTTATACTTCGGATGAACCTCGCTCCATTCGTTCTTCCGGCGATTCAGGGTACCAAGGTCACTTAAGTATTTGTCGTTGTTCTGGTCGGTATACAATCCCGTATTCTTATCTTTGTTCTGCCCGCTCATAATGAATCCTTTCTGTTTCTCTGCACAGGATACGTCTTCTGCATCCGTTGCGATATCCTCATTCCTCGCACGTCCGCATTGCCTATACGTGCCGCACCCCCTCAGATTGCTACATTCGTGGCATTGCCCCTATTCGCCTTGTCCGCTAGATTTCAATATCCTCCGCATTTGTCATCCGCAGAAGATTCACCCACTCGTCGTACTCCTCCGCGGTGTACATACCCAGCAGAATGCCCGCTTCCTTCAGCGTGCTGTTGTCTGCGTGTGCCTTCTTCGCAATCTTCGCCGCATTCTCGTATCCGATGTGGGTATTCAGCGCGGTCGCCACCATCAGCGATTTCTCCGCATTCTCATTCATCTTGTCCTCGTTCACGATGATGCCGCGAACGCAGTTCTTCTCGAGAGAGGTTAGCGATTCCGCAAGCAGGTTCGCCGATTCAAGGAACGCATCCGCCATCACCGGCATGAATACATTGAGTTCGAAGTTGCCCTGCGAAGCACCTACGCCGATAACCGTATCATTTCCCATCACGCGAACCGCTACCATGGTCGCGGATTCAGTCTGTGTTGGATTCACCTTACCCGGCATAATGGAGCTTCCCGGTTCGTTGGCCGGAATGGTAATCTCTCCCAGTCCGCATCTCGGGCCGCTGGACAGCCAGCGAATATCATTCGCCATCTTCATCAGATCCGCCGCCAAGCCCTTGAGTGCGCCATGGGCCGCCACATAGGCATCCTTCGAAGACAGCGCGTGGAACTTGTTCGGCGCGGTGACGAAGTCTCTGCCGGTGAGATGATTCAGACTCTCCACGGCCTTCTCCGCGAAGCCCTTCGGTGCATTGAGTCCGGTTCCCACCGCTGTGCCGCCCAGCGCAATCTCCTTGAGCGGTGGGATATTCCGCTGAATGTTCGCCAGGCTATGTTCCATCATGGACTTCCAGCCGCTGATTTCCTGACCGAATGTCAGCGGAACCGCATCCTGGAGGTGGGTTCTGCCCGTCTTGATGGTCGTCCAATATTTCTTCTCCAGACCATCCAGCGTCTCTATCATGTTCTGAATCGTCGGAATCAGCTTATCCTCCAGGACCGTGACCGAAGCGATGCTCATCGCCGTCGGAAACGTGTCATTCGAGCTCTGGGACTTGTTCACATCGTCGTTCGGATGCAGCACCCGGCTCCCCGCCAGCGCCGCCGCGCGTCCGGCGATAACCTCGTTCACGTTCATGTTCGTCTGGGTGCCGCTCCCGGTCTGGTACACAACCAGCGGGAAATGGTCATCCAGCTTGCCCTGCAGGATTTCATCGCAGACGATGAAAATATACGAAGCTTTCTCCGGTGCCAGTACATGAAGGTCCAGATTCGCGCATGCCGCTGCGTTCTTCAAGTAGCCAAAAGCACGAATGATTTCAATCGGCATCTTCCGACCCACCTTGAAGTTCTCATAACTCCGCTGTGTCTGTGCGCCCCAGTACCGGTCTGCCGGCACCTTCATCTCGCCCATGGTGTCTTTCTCAATTCTGTATTCCATCGCTGTGTGAAATCTCCTTATATTCCTTCTATATATTACTTCTATTGTAAGCAACCATTATATGTAACTATTTGTATACGTAACTATCTGTTCCGATTCTTCGCGTTCCAACCCGAACGCTCTTCCGTACTCTCCGGAACATTCTGACGAAGCCTTCTCTCCGCCGGTTTCTTCCTTCCGATTTCCCGAACGAATTGCGCCAGATACTGCTCCGGCGCATCGGAAGAATCTCGAGGGCAACTACTCCTGGAACGAACGGCATACGCCGCCGGCAATAGCCGCTTCCGCCACCGCCTTCGCAATCGCCTCTGCTACTCTCTCATCGAAAGCATCCGGCAGTACATAGTCCGCATTCAACTCCTCATCCGTGATAACACCGGCGAGTGCCTCTGCAGCCCGAATCTTCATTTCCTTGGTGACCTTCGTTGCACCCACCTGCAGGAGGCCTTTGAAGAATCCCGGGAATACCAGGACGTTGTTCACCTGGTTCGGGAAGTCCGAACGGCCGGTTCCGACAACAACAGCACCTGCCTCCTTCGCCACATCCGGCATGATCTCCGGTGTCGGGTTCGCCATGGCGAAGATAATCGGATCGCGGTCCATGGACTTCACCATCTCCGGTGTCACCATATTGGCCTGGGAGACGCCGACAAAAATATCCGCATTGTGAATGGCATCGACCAATGTTCCCGTCTGATGAATCGGGTTCGTCCGACCGGCGATTTCTTCTTTTGCCACATTATTCCGCGGATTACCCGGATTCACGATGCCTTTGCTGTCACAGAGGATAACACTGCCGAGGTTCATGTCCAGAATCAGCTTGGTGATAGCGATGCCGGCAGCGCCTGCGCCGTTCACCACAATCTTAAGAGAACCGCGCTCCTTGTTCACCACTTTGAGGGCATTCAGGATAGCGGCACAGGTGATGATGGCCGTGCCGTGCTGGTCGTCATGGAAGATCGGAATGTCGCACTTCTCCACCAGCTGCTTCTCAATCTCGAAGCAGCGCGGCGCACTGATATCCTCCAGGTTGATTCCGCCAAAGCTCTTGGAGATGCGATAGATGGTATCGACAATTTCGTCCACGTCCTTGGAATCCACGCAGAGCGGAACGGCGTTCACACCGCCAAAGCGCTTGAACAGCGCGCATTTTCCTTCCATGACCGGCATAGCCGCGCTCGGGCCGATGTCGCCAAGACCCAGGACCGCCGTTCCGTCTGTGATGACGGCCACCATGTTGCCCTTGCCGGTATACCGGTATGCCAGGTCTTCGTTCTTCTGAATCTCGAGGCACGGATCCGCTACGCCCGGTGTATAGGCGATGGCCAGGTCCTCGTCGTTCTCAATCGGTGCCTTCAGCGCGATGTCGAGCTTGCCTCTCCATTC
>CAVGMK010000014.1:0-8294 GCA_963630135.1 Oscillospiraceae bacterium | reverse complement strand
TCTTCTTGGTTGTCTTCTTGGTTGTCCCTCATCGAAGGATCGCTTGAATTCATCATCCATTCTACCTGAATTCTCTCCCGAGTATCCCCCAGCCAATGGAATTCAAACAGCCGGACGAGTACGCAAAATTATCGTTTAATTATACTCCAATTATCCAGTGATTGCAAAATTGCCGATGCTCTATCGGGTGATTTTGCGAGCATATACCGGAGCGATATCTCGCGGTAAAGAATTCCTATCATCAGAGGAGTCGCTTCCCGGCTCTTCTATCTACGTCATCGTTATTTCCTTCATCTTATCGATTGCATGATGCGTGCGTGTATTGGCGAGATATCGCTCCTCCCGGTGCTACGCCATTGATTCTACATTCATCGACGGTCACCGCATATCAGGCAATAAAAAAGTGATTCAAGCTTACGGCATTGAATCACTTTCAATCAAATCGCAAATTAGTTCTCGTTCACAACGTCTTTACCGTCATAGTAACCACATGTTGGACAAACTCTGTGCGGAAGCTTAGGCTCATGACACTGAGGACAAATTGAAAGTCCAGGAGCGCCCATCTTCATATTCGCAGACTTTCTGCTTCCAGTCTTTGCTTTTGATGTTTTCCTCTTAGGTACTGCCACTGTCGACACCTCCTTAATACTCTGTATATGATAATATTATTTACGCGTTACAACAACTTATTATAACTACAACATGTAGTGTTGTCAACACTTAATTGATGAATGAATCATCAGTTTCCGGCAGTAATCCGAGCTTTCCCGGATGTCGTTACCGCCTACCAGATTATACACGTCCGACGCATGAATGTCCATATCCAGCTGCTTGGAAAAGCCTTGCCAGCGGTTGACGTTCTCTATATATGGAAGCGAATTCTTCTCCTCGTGTTTCGAAGTACGAAGAATCTCCCTTCCCCGGTCGTTAAAACCAAGTACCCGGAGGTATTCCGGTGCGATAAGCTGATCCTCCCGGCGAATGCCAAGAAGAATCTGATAGAGCCACCGGGAGATGCGGGTGTAGGTGTATCGCTTGGATTTGACTGCGAGAATCAGTTCATCGATGGAATTTGCCGAGCGGGCAGCCATTTGAAGGCGGTATCCCAAGCCTTCCCCGCCGCCGGGCGCCTCATCCAGTTCTGCCGGGCTAACGGAAAGGATTCGGTAGCGAATCAGGTCGAACCAGCGGGCCTCGATGGCATCCAGGGTCTCCGCTACGGATGATGTGCCGGAAGTGTCTTCCTCTCCCGATGCTGCTTTTGACCGGTCAATTGTCCGCTGAGGAAGCGGATGCTTCATTGGATTCCACGGGACAGAATGCGGACGCAGCTGATTCCGGTAGAGTGCCGCGCGCACAGCAGTGCTGCTGTATAGTTTCTCGTGGAAGGAATTGGCATCATGATAGGCAGCGCCAACCCTTGGAATGGCAAGCGGCTGAAGGGTGCGGATATTTCTGAGGTATTCCAGCGCCAGAATATCGTTCGGCGAAGTATATTCATCCAGGTTGACCGATAACATTTCTTCGATAACCCGCTGGCGAGCCGCCGGATAGCTGAATCCGTCGGAAATGCGGGCTCGAATCTGCTGCTCAATCTCGCCATGCCGGGTATTCAGGAGATTCGCGATGCGGGAAAGCATGTTCACGTCGCCCGTCTCGCTGCCACAGGCCAGATGCGTCACTACGCCCATCGACTCCAGGAGCTGAACCCCCGCTCGCGCATATACGGAGGCGTTCCCAAGGCAGAAGACGGTGGGAATTTCGATAATCAGATCCGCGCCGCACTCCAGCGCCATGGCTGTTCGTTCCCATTTGTCATAGAGTGCCGGTGCGCCGCGCTGGACGAAATTTCCGCTCATAACGCAAACCACCGCTTCTGCAGAAGCGCGTTTCCTCGCCTCTTCCATCAGATAGCAGTGGCCATAGTGTATCGGATTCAGTTCGGCAACGATTCCGACAACGTTATTCATGATCTTCCGAATACTGGGAGGAGTAACGGTTCGATGCCTCTGCCTCCTGATTCTGAATGCGTTCTGCCATGTCGCGCATTTCCTGTCGATTGCCATTCACCTTGATGTTGATTCCATTCAGCATTTCGGTAAAATGATCATTCATCGGCTGGAGATAATCCGTTGCGAGATTGGCAATTTCGTTCTGCATGTCATAGAGCATCTTGTCGATATACTCGTAGGAACGAACCTTCATGTAGCGGGCGTGGCTTTCTGCTTCAGAGAGAATCGCCTGTGCGCGCTTCTCTGCTTCTTTCTTGACTACGTCCGACTCCACTAGGTACTCCGCCTGTCTCTTGGCTGCGACGATGACCTTGTCGTATTCTTCCTTCGCTTCGCTGATGATGCGGTCCTGTTCCTCCTTGACCCATTGAGCCTGCTGGATATCCTTCGGCATGCTCAGACGAATGTCCTGGATAATCTGTCCAATCTCTTCTCCATCGACGATGGCTTTGTCCGAAAATGGAACCTTGGATGCGTTCTCCAGAATATCTTCCAGCTCATCCAGTAATTGCATAACTTTGATGGATGCATCACTCATGTTGTTTCCCCTCCTATAATCTAACACAAGTTATTTCGATTTCTCTTCGAGCTTCTTCTGAACTATTTCATTGGCGTATTCCGGAAGCAATCCGCTGACATCCCCGCCTAAGGAAGCGACTTCTTTAATCAGGGAAGAGCTGATAAAGGAATATCTCGGATCCGTCATCAGGAAGATTGTCTCGGTATTTCCGGTGTAGAGCCGGGCATTCATCTGCGCCATCTGTATTTCATATTCGAAATCCGTCGTCGCGCGAAGTCCGCGGATTACCGCACTGAAGCCATTCTGATTGACGTAATCCGCCAGAAGCCCTTCAAAGAACTCCACCCGGACATTGCCTAGCGGCGCGGTGACCTTCTCCACAATATCTTTCCGCTCTTCCAGCGTAAGGAGAGCCGTCTTCGAATGGTTCACCAGAATTCCGACGGTGATGCTATCGAACATGTGCGAGGCCCGCTCGATGATGTCCAGATGTCCGCAGGTAATCGGATCGAAAGAACCTGCATATAGTGCTGTTCGAATCATTTGTACACCTGCCTTTTCTAGTAATTCTAACAAACTCAGCCTTTGTATGCAACCGTTTTACCGGCTTTTGACAATTGGCAGGGCAACTTTCATTGCTCGCCCTGGCTGTATCTTCCATGTATTTATTATTTATTGGATGGGACTTTGACAGTCTCTGTGGCTATCGATTATCTGCCGCGCCCGATTTGCCGGGGCAACTTTCACCCGAAGAAATGTGCGGGACATTTTACTCCGGGGTATCCTCCCCTTCATTCACCGGTTCATCTTCCGGAGAAGCCATTACGTAGATATCAACGCCGATGGTGCCGTATTTCTTGAGCTTGATTCGCTTGAGTCCGGCGATTTCCTCCGGCAGCGGCAGTTCGTACAGATGTTCTGCGACGATGACGCCATCTTCCGCGAGAAGCTGATACTCCATGATTTTCTCCAGCGCCTCTTCGTATAATCCGTCACGATAGGGTGGATCCAGGAGAATGATATCCATCGGCTCTGTCAGGGATGCCAGGCATTTCCGGAAGTCCTTGTTGGATACGGTGGATACGCTCTCCGCCCGGCAATTCGCGATATTCTCCCGAACGAAAGCGATGTGTTTCCTTGAGAGGTCGTTGAACCAGCAGTGCGCTGCACCGCGGGACAGGGCTTCGAGACCCAGCACGCCCGAACCGGCGAAGAGATCGAGCACGTTTGCGCCCGGAATGTGGTCCATCACCATGCTGCAGATAGCCTCCCTTACCTTCTCTGTGGTCGGCCGGATGTCCTCCGGCAGGACAATCTTCCGAAATTTGTAATTACCGGCATTGATTCTCATGTATAACTCCTCATCATCTCGTAATAATATTTCTGCTGATTGTAACAGATGGCTACAACGTATCCTCGTAATCCTCTCGCAGGAAGCGCTGCAAGCGGCGCGCTATCTCCGATGAAATCGGAAGCTGCTCTTCTTCCGCGAGGTCTTCTTTGACATAATTCAGAATATTCTCATATCGGTACAGCTCGGCAAAGAGATTCGCCGTGCCATGCTGCATCGTGCCATGAATGTCCCCGGCGCCGCGGAGGCGGTAGTCCTCTTCGCTGATAACGAACCCGTCGGATGTCTCCTGGAGAATTCGAAGACGCTCGGCGGCATTCTCCGAATCGCTGTAATTGATTAGCCAGCAGTAGGACTGCCGGGCGCTTCGGCCCACTCGTCCGCGAAGCTGGTGGAGCTGCGCCAGGCCGAAGCGGTCTGCATTCTCGATGACCATCACGGTAGCTTCCGGAACATCGATGCCGACCTCAATCACGACGGTAGAAACCAGAATCTGCACTTTACCGCGTGCGAATTCCTGCATAATGCGTTCCTTCTCGGTAGCGTCCATTCGCCCGTGAATCAACGCTGTGCGGAAGGTCCGGAAAGCCTTGCGCACATCCTCGTAGAGCGCTTCTGCAGAGGCCATGTCCGTATCCCCTTCTTCAATCGAAGGCGCCACGATATAGGCACGATTGCCGTTCTCCACTTCGCGGCGGACATCTGCGTAAGCCTTGGCGCGGTGCGCTTTCGGCACGGTTCGTGTAATAATTTTCCGGCGTGCTGCCGGCGTTGTTCGGATAATGGAGAAATCCATATCACCGTACACCGTAGCCGCCATGGTGCGCGGAATCGGCGTTGCGGACATGACCAGCACGTTCGGCACGCGGGATTTCTCCGCCAGTGTCCGGCGCTGCAGGACACCGAACCGGTGCTGCTCATCGGTCACGACAAGCTCCAGATTGCGGAATTTCACCGCATCCTGAATCACCGCATGGGTGCCGATGATGACGTGGGCGCTGCCATCCTCGATTCGGGACAGGACCTCCCGCTTCTCGGCAGCCTTCAGTGCGCTGATTAGGAGGACACAGGGAATGCCCAGCTTCTCGAAATCCGCGGAAATCTTCTGATAATGCTGTCTCGCCAGTATTTCGGTGGGAACCATCAGGACGCTCTGTCCGCCTTGCGACGACACCTGATACATCGCTGTCTCCGCCACCACAGTCTTCCCGCAGCCGACATCGCCCTGAATCAGGCGATTCATCGGCCGGGTGCTTGCGAGATCCTGACGAATATCCGTGGCCGCCTGCCGCTGCCCTTCCGTCAGCTCGAACGGAAGAATCGCCAGAAACGGCGCCGGATCCACCGCCGGAACGGAGGAATCGCCGGCCTGTTCCGCAAGTCGCCGCCGCATCTCGCGGGTCATCAGCTGGTGCAGGAACAGTTTCTCGTAGACACAGCGTGATTTGGCCACCCGGTAATCCTTCTCCGAAGCCGGAAAATGAAGGTTCCGGCAGGCAAAGTCAGCGGTGCAGATCTTTCTTTTGGCCAGAATGGACCCCGGAAGCCACTCTTCCCCGAAGTCTACGTGATCCAGGGCATAGCGCATCCAGCGGCCAAAATCACGTGTGGTAATACCGGACGTGCACCGATAGACCGGCAGAATTCCCCGGACATCCTGTTCCGCCCCTTCCGCGTGAAGTTCCGGCGTGTTAAAGGTCGGCAGACCGCGCTGAAAACGGCATTTCCCGAAGAGCGTGTAGCGCTGCCCCTGCTTCAGATTGTTCGACAGGAACGGCATGTTGAAGAAGAGCGCGCGGAACGAACCTTTGTCATCGGCAAAGGTACACGTCAGCAGCGTCCGGTTGCGACCGTAGGCGTGGATGGTCTTCCGAAGAAGCGTGCCGGCGGCAAGCTGTTCCTTACCGTCTATCAGGTGGCTCGATTCGATGATTCGCCGCCGGTCCTGGTAACGAACCGGAAAATGCTCCAGCAGGTCCTCCACGGAATGAATTCCCAGCTTGGCCAGCTTCTCCGCCTTCCGGGGCCCGATGCCTTTGATTTGTGACACGTCATCCGTTAATTGTATCATGTTCGGTATTCTCTCTTCGTAGGATACGATTGTTCTCAATCGGCTGCTTCGCAGCCACTGGGAGGAAGCCCCAGATGCACAGCTCGATGGACGCCGGCGGTGTCATGCAGAGCGCACGGAAGTCCTCCTCAATCAGGTCAAAGAGCTGATTAGAAATGCCGGTCATCTTCCCGTGGATTTTCGTGATGGCGTAGATGCGAATGTGAAGCCGCTCATTACTTTCCTTAATCTCGATGGCGTTGTTGTATTCGTTCATGCCGGTCAGGAGGCCCTTGTGAATCATTCGCCCCTTTCGCGTGCAGGGAATCAGCGCATCGTCGAAGGATAGCAGATTGTGGATAATCATCTTGGTCAGCGCGCTTCCGTCTACCGAGATGATTCCGTATTCATTCTGAGTAATTAGTGGCATGGTGGTACCTCCGTTAAGACGCTGAGGCCGCTTGGCCTTCACTTCGCCGAGTGAACTTCCTATATGTACCCATTATATAGCTCATCGCTATTTCGCGCGATTCATTGAAACGCCAACGCGACATGCATGACAATTCTGTCGTTAAGCCTCGTATAACGCGGATTGTGTATAATCCCATGCAGTGAGGCGCGGATAATAAAAAAGTCTTAAACGGAAACCCGTTTAAGACTTTCACACTGCGTGTATGGACTAGATGGCACGGTTAACCTTGCCAGATCTCAGACAACTTGTGCAAACATTCGCCTTTCTGACCGCACCGTTCTCGTTGACTCTTACACTCTGAATATTTGCATTCCATTTTCTTCTGGAGTGTCTATTCGAGTGAGAAACAGCGTTTCCGGAAGTCTGTCCTTTACCGCAAACTTCACATTTCCTGGACATTTGCCGCACCTCCTTATCAATCACAAATTTGCGTCTTTCCATGACGCAAGTAAGATTGTAACACAATATATAGTTCCTTTGCAAGAGCCTTTTCAAATAATTTCACTTTTAATAGACTCATTGGCAAGGTATAATTAATAGGTTAATGATTCAATTAGAAAGTCGGTAATGATAATGACAAAGAAACGCAGACGTATTCTCCTGGCAGTTATTTTCCTGATTGTAATTTCTCTGTTCGCATGCAGCGTCTATATGCAGTCCCAGCTGTTCGCCTCTGTGGACAAGCATGACCTGACTACATTGACGGAAGAACTCACCCTTGCCACGGAGAACATTCACTCCACCGATAAGATGAAGAAGCTCCTGACGGATTGGTGCGAGGATAATGATATTAAGTATAAGGTAGACAGTAACAAGAATATCATCATTTCCAAAGAAGCAGACAACGCCAAGGACGACATGGAAGTCACGGTCCTAGCTGCGGAGTACAACGGCAAAGACCTGGTCGATAATATCTCCGCCCTGGCCGCTGCCGAATATTTCGCCAAGCATGGCCTCAACGGCGGAGATGTCCACGTGGTCTTCCTCAATAACGACGGGAACTACCACACCGGCGCCCGGAACCTCAGCAAGAAATATGTTCCGAAGAATGCCCGGATTATCCTTCTGACCGGCGGCGATTCCACCCGTATTTCCAACGCTTCCTTCGCCAGCTCCCTGCAGACCGTCTCGATTCCGTATACGAGCGTCTCGAACAGCTGCGATTCCGCCATTCAGATTCGGATTGGCGGCCTGGAGACCGGGGTTCCATCGGATTCCATCTCCAAGCAGACGAACCCGATTACGCAGCTCGGCACCGTCCTCACCTGGCTGAAGACGAAGTCCACCACTTTCCAGCTCGCGGATGTCAAGGTGGAGAGCAACGGGAACATGTATCCGACGGCCATCACGGCGACAATCCTGATTAATTCCTATTCCCTGGAGTCCGTGAGCGCGTACCTCGACAAGCGGATTGAGAGCTTCGAAGACGACAACAAGGACGATTATCCGGATTCCTACTATGAATATGAAGAAATCACGAACAACATCCCGACGGAAGCCTACTCCAAGAAGGCCACCAATCGCCTGACCACGTTCCTCTACACTTTCAAGAATGGGACCTACCGCTTCGACGAGGAGAACCTGCCGGAAGACGGTGATTATGAGGAGAACGACCTGTACGGCGTGAACTGCGTCGAGAATCTCTGGACAGAAGACGGCGCGCTGAAGCTCCGCATCAACACCTCCGCCCTCAATAAGGATTACCTCCAGCAGATTACCACGGAGAATCAGGAAGCGGCCACCCTCTCCAAGGTCAGCATAGAGACCAACGTAACCTACGCTTCCTACAGCAACGAGGAAAGCACCCTACAGACGTTGATTCAGAACGCCTACGCGAAGGTGAACGATACTTCGACGGTGGATTCCTCCATCAAGGAGAAGACCGATTC
>CAVGMK010000013.1:0-4396 GCA_963630135.1 Oscillospiraceae bacterium | reverse complement strand
AAGGAGCAGCCAATTTGACTGCTCCTTCGTATCATTTCGTATAATCTTGATAATTCTGTTCTTCGAGAGAGCGGCTACTCCATGCTCTCGATTCCATGATAGCGATAGAACTCCATTGCCTTCGCCAAGGAAATACAGCTTGCGTTCCAGATTCAATCATGATTGTCCTTCATAATTCACGGGAAGAATCTGTCGTTGCTGTCGGACTTCTTCCGGTTAGTGAATTATCTGATTTCACATTGACGAATTTCATCCCATTTCCTCCCATAATTCCCCGCACAGGAAAACTCCCCACACGGTTCTCCTGTGTCCCAATTTACAGGATGCGGCCGCATGGGGAGTTCTCCATATTCCACCGATGATCTTTCCGTATTTACTTATTCAGTTGCCTGCGCTTGAGTTCCGGTGCCGAATCTCGCCTCAGCTTCAATCGCCTTGCTCGGTTACTGTGTTCGATTTCCCGGCTCAATTCCCCGGTATAATTAACTGGCTCACAGGCTTGATTTCCATATTACCTAGATCCCCGTCACGAAAATCTCGATACCGATCAGAATCAGGATGACGCCGCCCAGAATGGTGGCCTTGTCCGCCAGGCGGTCACCGAACCGCTTGCCGAAGAGGAGTCCTACCATGCAGATGATGAACGTCGTAATCGCGATCAGGAGAGACGCCAGGAACGCGCTGGCTGCGTTGTAGTTCGCGATGGTGAATCCCACCGACAGTGCGTCAATGGAAGTCGCTACGCCCTGCAGGAACAGCGTCGTCGCCGTCAGCACCTGCGGCTCAGCTTCAGCCGCCACTACACCTTCTCCTGCTGCTCCGGCCTCTGCCTTCGAGCTCTTCCAGTCGCGGATTCCTTCAATCAGCATCTTGCCGCCGATGTACAGGAGGAGCAGAAGCGCAATCCACGGAATGAACTTCTGGAACGCCTGGAAAGCTTCCGCGATATGGTAGACGCAGAACCAGCCAATCATCGGCATCGCGAACTGGAATCCAGCGTACGTGCCGGCGATTGCCACCGACTTGAGGCGGGACATGTGGCTCTCATTGAGTCCGTTCACGATGGATACCGAGAAAGCATCCATGGCGAGTCCCACGCCCAGCAGAATACTATTAATAATGAATTTCATAATCATTCCCCAATATCAGACTTACAAATACAACAAGAACGTGCACCCTTCCGGATGCACGCCTTATTGTATCCAATGTCATTAAAGTTAGTCAATTACAACCGTCAATCCCTCCGCATCTCGCAAGGATTCCAGGCGAAGGTACGCATGCTACCGACTTCGAATCTTTTTCAAGAATCCTCTCGCACATAATTCGCGCGATTCCTTCGCCTGAAGACATTCATCCGGTCACCTTTCGAGCAACTCGATGAGCGCCTCTTCTCCATCGGGAATTATCTAGCAATCCTTAATCCGTCCATCCAGCGTGAACGTCACCACCTGCCACGGGATGAACTTGCCGCTGTTCTGAAGCGCCTTAATCGCCGCATTCTCCAGGCCACCGCAGCACGGCACCTCCATGCGCAGCACGGTCACGCTCTTGATGTCGTTCCCGGCGATAATCTCCGTCAGCTTCTCGCTGTAATCCACCGCGTCCAGCTTCGGACAGCCCACGATGGTAATCCGACCCTTCATGAAATCCTCGTGGATCCGCGCGTACGCGTACGCCGTGCAATCCGCCGCAATCAGTAGCTTGGCGCCCTCGAAATACGGCGCCTTCACCGGCACGAGCTTAATCTGGCAAGGCCACTGGCCGAGCTGCGACTGAGCGCTCGCCGGTGCAGCCGGAGCCGCAACGCTCTCCTCTTTCCGGCTAAAAGTATGCATCGCACTTCCCGGGCACCCGTGGAAGCCCGCTGGCGCGGTGCCGGCACCACCTTCTGCCTGCATCTTCGCCTGCTTCCGCGCTTCCATGTGCTTCGCCACAGCCGCCTCATCGTATGCTGCCGCTTCTCTTTCGGTGAAACTGATGGCGCCCGTCGGACATTCCGGCAGGCAGTCGCCCATGCCGTCGCAGTAGTCGTCTCTCATCAGTCTAGCCTTGCCGTTCACCATCTCGATGGCACCCTCGTGGCAGGCCTCGGCGCAGGCGCCGCAGCCGTTGCATTTATCTTCGTCGATGTGAATAATTTTACGAATCATAATTTTCCTCCTTTTCATCGGAAACGTGGGGCGGAATAAATGTTTTTTTACCCCCAGCAAAATACCTCTTGCATCTGTGGTCTTATACTATCAGAATAAGGGTGGAATTTACGTGGTTATAACCACAGAAAGAGAGAAAAAACGATGGAATTATATTCGCCGATTTTCCGGAACATGACGCCGGGTGAGCTGGAGCAGATGGTTCGGGTCGCCCGAACGCGCGAGATGACGTATCAGAGGGAAGATATTATTTTCCACGCCGGGGATGCGGTCCGCGAAATCGGCATCGTCCAGAGCGGCAGCGTCCGCATCGAGAATATCGACCTGTGGGGGAATCGCAGCATTCTCAGCAATGTGCCGCGGGGGCACGTCTTCGCGGAGACCTACGCCATCAGCCACGAACCGATGATGGTGGACGCCGTTGCCGCGGAGGAATGCCGGATTCTCTTCCTCGACATGGATGTGCTTCTCGATGAGCAGAACGTGCGTGAGCCTTGGTATCTCAAGCTTCTTCGCAACATGGTGCAGATCTCCACGCAGAAGAATCTCGTGCTGTCGAGCCGGATTTTCTGCACGTCCGCGAAGACGATTCGGAGCCGCCTCTTCACCTATTTCTCCATGCTTTCTGTTCGGAGCGGCAGCACCACCATCCAGGTTCCGTTCAACCGGCAGCAGATGGCGGACTACCTCAACCTCGACCGTACGGCGCTCTCCAAAGAGCTGGGGAAGATGCGGGACGAAGGCCTCATAGACTTCCACAAAAATACGTTTCACCTGCGGGCGCTTCCGGATTTTCCCGCCGAATAGAGTGGGCGGTATTTCGACGAACATGCATTCCGGCTAACATTTGCTCAGCTGGGGCGCCGTGCTACTACTCACTAATATTTGTTCATAATGGGCGCGTGCACCCTCCCGCCGAAATGGTCTTTCAGAATAATTTCGGCAGGAGGGGCACGACGCCCTAATGTGCGAATTCACAAAAGCGAAGATTGTGATTTGAATGCATGTTCGTAGAAATGCGTAGTGCCCTGGCGATAACACTCCGCAAGGCATTTTCGCTTGGCACATTCACATTCCGTGCCCGGGAATCCGTGGTAACGAACGTCATGATTTGAACGTAAATGGAACAGCAATATGTTCCCGCAAAAATATTCTGAAAGACCTTTTTGCGGGAATATATTGCTGTTCCTTAGGTAGACTCAATATACGTTCTGACATCATGAAAAGAAGCGCTCCATATGCGGATTCGCGAATTCTGATGCGATATGCTCAGTGTACGCTGAAACAGAAGAACTTCGCCCTTAACCACCGAACTTCCCGATACGTGGATTTCACGAAGGCGGGCCAGAAGCCTACGCAATGATTTAATCGTAATGGAGGAAAGGGATACGCCCTGCAAAAATATTCTGAAAGACCTTTTTGCAGGGCGTATCCATTTCCGTTCTCAATACAGATTTAAATTAATAATAGCGCTACTTCACATCCGCCGTGAAATCCACGAATTCATATCCCGCATCTTCCACAGCCGCCTTCACCGCTGCCTCGGACACCTCCGCCGTCAGCGTCAGCACCGCCTTGTTCTCGTCCTTGTTCGGCGCAGCTTCCTGCACGCCATCCAGGGCTTCCAGCGCCTTCTTGACATGGGCCTCACAGTGCTGGCACATCATTCCTTTGATTCCTACTTCTGCTTTCATTGTTTGATCCTCCTTTGATTCCTTATATGATATATTGCCTGAATTAGTTGGCAAATTTACCGATTCCTCTTCCAGCTCCCGAACAGACGCCGCCGGCTTCCGGATCGGCCGGTCCTTCGACGCATCGTGGATGCGCAGAAGATTGAGGCGAAGCGCGTTCATGCACACCGTGAAGCTGGAGATGGACATCGCCGCCGCGCCCCACATCGGGTTGATGTCGATGCCCGGGTACAGACCCGCTGCCATCGGTATCAGCAGGATATTGTAGGCAAACGCCCAGAAAAGATTCTCATGGATATTCCGCACCGTCCCCCGGCTCAGGCGAATCGCCGCGGAGACGTCTGTCAGCTTCGAATTCATCAGGACAACCTGCGCGGAATCGATGGCCACATCGGTGCCGGCGCCAATCGCAATGCCGATATCCGCCCGGGTCAGCGCCGGCGCATCGTTGATGCCGTCCCCGACCATGGCCACGCGGCCTCTTTCCATCAGGCGACGAACGACCTGCTCCTTGCCTTCCGGCAGGACGCCGGCAATCACGTGCGTAATTCC
>CAVGMK010000012.1:0-10278 GCA_963630135.1 Oscillospiraceae bacterium | reverse complement strand
GAGGTACACCTGTAGCGGAGATAGCAACACTCGTTGAAATGACGGAAGATGAAGTTACGAAGATTGTGCAATCGGCGGAAGCCAATTAGGGCTTCTGTGGTTCTATGATCTTAATCCATTGAGATCGGGCGTAAGCTAGAACATGCATACCTACGAACCGTTAAGACGCACGAATGCAAACCGGTAACTCAGATTACTTTGTAACACCGGAAAAAAAAGCACATAAAAACGGAGGATGCGGCTGCATCCTCCTATTTTTGGCTAGATGAAATTACTCGTTCTTCAGCGCCACATCCACGCCATTCACCGTGACGCCCTCGCACATCGGAATCAGAAGGTACTCGCGGCCGTCGATTACCTGTGTGCGGATGGAGTAGACCTGATCCGGGTCCACAGCAATGTCAGCTTCCGGCGTGTGCACCTTGAATTTGCCGCTCGGGATGATGTTCGACGGATTCAGGACGTCCTCGTCCTCGAAATACTTCCGGCAGACCTGGCGGAAGTCCGCGACGCGCTCATCGGACACGCCGCCATCCTTCAGAATCTCCCCGACCTCGTCGATCAGTATGGCCGGCGCGTTCGGGTCCTTGCTCTCCTTGTGGGCGGCGATGCGCTCCCGGATGCCGGCGTGAACCGCCTGGATGACATCCAGGCGGCACTCCTCCTCGAGCGCGTCGCTCAACGCACTGCCGAAGGCGTCGTGCTGTCGCTCGGCGGCGATTGGCGTACGCTCCGTGTGGAAAATCGCCTGAATCAGTTCCTCGTGAATCTCCGAGGAGCTCTTGCTATAGTAGAGCGCGCTGTAGATGTTGGTAGCGCGGCCGTCGAATGCCGGGAACAGGAACCCCGACTGCGGGAGCCCCAGCACGCTGCCCGTGCCGGCGCCGCGGAACTGCCGGTCCTCCGCCAGGTAGCGAAGCGTCGCCTTCGAATCCTTCACCGGGCAGATACTGCAGATAAAATAATCGTACTGATCCGTGGAATCCTCATCCCACGCCTCATCGCCGTTCGCCTTGTACGGCACGTCGTAGGAATCCGCCAGCAGCAGGATGACGTACCCCGTCTCGCCGGGATCCAGCACCTCGATGATGCGCCGATACAGCACATTCCGCAGGTTGATATCCTCCAGGCCGGACATACGAAGCCCCTGTAGCAGGCGGTGCTCGTCGCTGTTCTCTACCTGCGACGTCGCGAATTCTATATCCATTAGATTGCGCCCGAGACCGCCGGACAGCGTCTTCCGGAAGATGTTCGAATACATCTCCTTCTCCTCCGCCGTCATCTGGATAATCTGCATATCCATATTCGAGACGATCTCCCGTCCCGCGTTCACGTAGCACCCGTAGATGTGACCGAAATTGTCCATCTCCGGACGAATTCTCTTCTTAATTTCTCTAATTTCTTTACGATTCATTTCGTCTCCCTTTTCAACTTCCGCAATTCGCTGTTCCCCTAGATGGGATTCCAATTTCTTCGTTCTATTCTGTACTTCTCTGCACTTCGGGCTCGGCAATCACGGCCTCCTGCAGTACGCAAATCAATCTACGCTGGGGGGAGCCGCACTGGCATGCGATTCATCTCCCACCGGCACGCTGCTCGGCTTTCCTTCGCAGGCGCTATAACGCGTCCAAAAACAGCCCCACCATTATACCAAATTTCTCCCCCTCCCGCATGGAATTTTGGTATAATAACGCATGTCAGAAATCTGGACTGACGTCCACGAATTGCAGCGGCATCCTAGCGAACTCCGCGGCAGCCCCGCGTTCTGAATCTTCGCCGCATGGCGCTGTCTCCTGCAACACGAACTTACCAGAAATTCCGCCTCGTAGCGACTCCCCTCCTCGCCAGCCGCCGTCTGCCCATCCACAGCGCCAAGCGTCGCATTCGACGGGAATCGCCAGACACCGCAGGCCGAACCCAGCCCGAACATAGCGGAATATACCGAATAACAATAGATATAATAGAAAGGAACCCCATGTCCCTCATCGAATTCGACAACGTCTCCTTCGGCTACCCGGACAAAGACCTGTACGACAGCATCAGCTTCACCATCGAGCCCGGCGACCACACGGTCCTCATCGGCAGCAATGGCTCCGGTAAAAGCACGTTACTCAAGCTGATGATGACCGAGGAGAAATACACATACGAAGGCGCCATCCACCGCGCGCCACATCTATCCATCGGCTACGTGAGCCAGTTCATTGAACACGAGATGACCGATGTCCGCGTCTTCGATTTCCTGGCCGAACCTTTCGTGGCGAAGCAGCGGGAATCCGACGAGCTTGCGGCCAAGATGGGCGAAGCCGAAGACCCGGAACCGCTCTACGCACAGTTCCAGGCCATCCTCGACTGGATGGAAGCCAAAGACGGCTACAATTACGAAGTGAATATCCGGAAACAGCTTGCAGCAGCCGGCCTGGCCGACATCGAGGGAAACTCGATGCGCGAAATCAGCGGCGGCGAGTTCAAGCTTCTCTACATTATGAAGAGCATGCTCCTGAAGCCGCAGCTTCTCATCATGGATGAGCCGGATGTGTTCCTCGACTTCGAGAATCTCATCGGTCTGACGAAGCTGATTAACAGCTATGATGGCACCATCCTTGCCGTCACCCACAGCAGACTGCTTCTAAGCCAGTGCTTCGACCAGATTCTTCATATCGAGAATCAGCAGCTCCAGGACTACGCCGGTACCTTTGCGAAATACAGCCGGTGGCTCCTCGAGAACCGCATCGACCTGTTCGAACGGGCGCTCGATTACAGCAACTACATTGACGCCCAGCAGAAGCTGGTGGAGAAGCTTCGGAAGAGCGCGGAGTTCACCTCCGACCCGAAGAAAGGCCGCCAGCTCCAGGCGCGCAAGAAGCTGGTAGAGCGGATGAGGAACCTCCGCGGGGAGGATCCGTTCCTCGAGCACCACGAATATGAATTTGCGCTCCCGGAAGTCTCTCCGCAGGCAGAAGCAGCGGCGCAAGCAGCATCAGAGATGTCGGCGGATGAAGCCGGATGGCAGGCATCCAGTGCGCCAGAGAATGTATCGGAACCGACAGTTTCTGAGATATCCGATGGCATAATCGAAGTAGCATCAGAGGCCACCGCTTCTAACGCTACCCCGGCCGCAACTTCGGCCTCCCCTGTCGGAACGACGGAATCGGAAGTCCCCGCCGAGGCGAATCGGATTTTGGCCGTAGAGAATTACAGTCTGGCCTACGACGACAAAGTGCTCCTTCAGGAGGTCTCCTTCGAGGTACGGCGCGGCGACCGCATCGCGCTGGTGGGCGCGAATGGCACGGGCAAATCCAGCCTGCTCCGGGATATCTATGGCATGCTGCAGGCACATGGGCTCGGTGACGAGACCTCGTTCTTCCGGCAGATTGTGGAGAACGATGGTTCGGAGAAGCTTTCCGGCGGCGAACGGAACCTGCGGCAGCTCCGGGAAATCTGCGATTCCGGTTGCTCGATTCTCCTGCTGGACGAACCGACCAGTCACCTAGATTGCTACGCGCAGGCGGCGCTGGAGAAGGCGCTTCAAGCCTACCGCGGTACCATCATCATGGTGTCCCATGATTTCTTTACGGTGACTGGCTGCGCGGACCGCATCCTGCTTCTGGAGAATGGCACGATTCGTGAGACCAGCGGCCGTGCATACCGGAAGTCTATCTATCGGCAGTACTTCGACAGCGATGTCTTCGAGGCGGAGCGCCAGCGGCTGGAGACGGAGGAGAAGGTGAAGGCGCTTATCCGGAAGAGTAAATTTGATGAAGCTCGGGCATTGCTCGGAATGAATGCAAATAATTAATCAAATCCCGCCAAATAATTGCAATATCCAGTGCAAAGTTATATAATCTCAAGGTATTTATTTCTCAGAGCGAGAAATTTACACAATAATGATTAATTGGGAGCGTTAGAAGTAACATGTCGAGTGACAACACCATTACCGAGAATATCTATCAGGAACTCTACCGCCAGATTACCCAGCACGAGCTACGGCCTGGGCAGAACCTGACGCTGACCGCACTGAAGAAACAATTTAACGTCAGCCACACCCCAATTCGGGAAGCACTGACAAGGCTCAGCGCCGACGGTCTGGTTACCTACCTGCCGAACCGGGGCATGCGGGTGGTGCGCTTCTCCGAGACGGAAATCCGCGAGCTCTTTCGATTCACGGCGGAGCTCGAGGTTCTGGCACTACGATTCTGCGGGAGCGCCTTCACTCAGGCACCGCTGGTGAATGAACTGGGAACCATGCTGGCAGAAGAGAAAGAGGCGCTGGATGCCAATGATTTCGACCGTTGGTCGGAAATCTCCGGGCATTATCACAATATTTTCTACCGCTATTCGGATAACAGGTTCTTGAACGAGACTGCCGAACGAATGGGTGCACGGATGGAGCTGATGTCTTACGTCTATTCCGGTCCCGGAGATGAAATGAGAATTTACACGAGGCATATTGGAATATATGAAGCGGTGAAGGCTCAGGATTTCGAACTGGCCGCGGATCGCATTCGGGCGCATCTGCAGTTCAGTATGATGCGGGTTCTGGAAGAATTTAGAAAACAAGCATAATTATTATAGAATTCTGGATTTCGACATCTCCCCTCCAGAAAGGGGCACAGGGACACATACGCCTGAAAATCAATATCGTTAGGAATGCATTCAGGGAGATTATGAGTTCAAAAGCAATGCATTCACAAACGCAAATTAGAGACAATAACCATTTCAAGGAGAAAGACAAATATATGAACCTGAATAACGCAACCGTCAGTGAGCGAATTTATTCCGCCATCTGCAAAGATATTCTCGAACAGAAACTAGTGCCCGGCGAGAAGCTCACCATCAAGAAGCTTCACGAGATGTACAACGTCAGCTCCTCCCCGATTCGCGAGGCGCTCTTCCGCCTGCAGCAGGACGGCCTGATTGACTACCGTTCCAACGCCGGCATGCGCGTCATGGAATTTACGAAGAAAGACGTGGACGAAATCTACATGCTTCTGACCGAGCTCGACGCCATCGCGCTCCGCGCCTCCATGACGCCGGAGAAACGCAGCGGCACGCTGGTGGCACTGGAAATCTGCCTGGAGAAAGGCCGCATCGCCATCGACACGTCAGCCTGGAATCAGCTCAGTGACATGTTCCATGAAGTTTTCTACGAGCAGGCCAACAACAGCCGCCTCGCTGATGCCACCCACAAGATTCGCATTCAATCCACCTTCTTCTCCAACCAGTATGAGGCCGTGGAGGAGAACCGCCGCGAGATTCAGCGCCAGCACGAGGAAATCTTCGAGACCCTGAAGGCAGGCCAGATTGCCGAAGCCGAGCAGAAGCTCCGCGACCACGTCGCCGTGGCATACACCCGTGCGCTGTCGCTCCTGGCCGGGAAGTAGTCTCCCGCAAGTATTCCCTGGCCAAAAGCACGCTCCGTCCCGCGGAAACTTCCGGCCCTGCCGGAACCTTCGTCTCCACAGAGTATTCGCGGATGCTGGACAGCGGCCACCGAAGGCTCACACCAGACCCGCACGACCAATCCGCGAGTGTGCGGAACCTGGGCTCGGCCCATACTGAATCTGCCGCCAACCGGCAATTTATATCCAGACACACAAACACCTTCGCACAGTCGGACGTATCCGACCGGCGAAGGTGTTTTTTTTAACCCCCAGAATATGGATGCTCGAAAAATTGCAGGATTTATCGTACCGCTTCCCTATTGCTCCACTGTCTCTGCGGACAACCCCGGTTCAATCGCCAGAAGGTTTTCGATTGCCTTCCGATAGATTTCCCGAAGCATCCGGAAGTCCGAGAGCAGGATATATTCATCTTCCCGATGTTCCCTGTTCTCATGGCCCGGGAAATTCGGGCCGAACGCAACGATGTGTGGCATGGCTTTGGCATAGGTACCGCCTCCGATGGAAATTGGCTCGCTGTTGTCATGCGTTACATCCCGATACGCCCGGAGTAACGCATGTAGCACCGGGCTGGCAGACGGCGTGTATTGCGGGTGAGCATGATAGATGCATTCACAGCCGCAGCCCTTCTCACGGAATTTGTTTCTTACCTGCTGAATCATGACATCGCCATCGTGAGATGCCGGATATCGAATGTCAATCATCATCGTGAGCATATTCTCTTCCGAGGAAATTGTACCCACATTGAGCGTCAGCGGACCGCTCTCATCCTTGCACGCGATGCCCAGTTTCTCCCCGTAGATGGTTTCTCCAATTAGAGCATCATAGATTGTAGCAAAGGCTGCATCCTCTTCCTCCGCAATTTGATGCATTGCCTTCGAGATGGCATTCACACCGAGCCACGGTGCACAGCCATGACAGGTCACGCCATCCCCGGCGTATTCGCCGCCAGCAGTTCGAATCGTCGCACTAGCTGGCACCATGTTTGATGCTGTTCCACCGGTGGCGTAGAGAATTCCGCTTTCCGCAAGCGGCATTGTAACACGGAATACCGTTGCACCCAGTTCGCACTGAATCGCCGGAAAATCGCCGTCCGGTGTGAATCCGCAGGATGGGAGTTCCTCTTTCTCCTTATATGCGCGAATATCTTCCCATTCGCCATTCTCCTCGCACTGTCCAAGAATCAATCGGATTCGTTTCGTCAGTCTCTGAGGATTCGAATCCATGAGATCCTTCATCGCATACAGAACCGCAATCGTCGGTCCCTTATCATCGGTAGTGCCGCGGCCGTAGATTCGGTCTTCCGTCACCTCTCCGCCGAACGGAGCTCTCGTCCAACCGTCTCCTTCCGGTACGACATCCAAGTGAGAAAGAATGCCGATCAGTTCCTCTCCTTCTCCGATTTCCACATAGGCATATTTCCCCGGTACATCTACTGTACGCATGCCGAGTTCTTTCGCCAGGTCCAGCACGAAATTTTTGGCTCTATCGGTCTCTTTGCCATAAGGATAGCTTTCGCCTTCCGGTTCTGAGATGCTTCGATATGAGACAAGCTCTCGAAGCGCGTCTATCATTTCCATCTTTATTCCGTCACATGCAGTGCTGCTTCTGCTGCTTTCCTTTCTTCGATTTCCTTCTGCATTCCCGGCAGCTTCTTCTCCAGCTTGGAAAGTACATAGAAGGCAAATACCAGAATGATGAAGATAACCAGCGGAATCGTAACGATTTCCGCGAAGAACAGACCCTGAATAGCCGCCGTCTGATCCGCTGCATTTGCCTGATAATGGAATACTGTCAGCAGATAGCTTGCCAGAATACCACCACCTGCCAATCCGGCTTTCTGTGCGAAGGTGAAGATGGACATTACCGTTCCGCCGTTGTCAACGCCACTCTTCCATTCACCGTAGGTCATGGAATCCAGTGCGCACTGATAGATCATCTGAGCAAACAGTCCGGTACCGATGCCTTCACAACCCCAGCAGAAGAATAGGATTGCCAGGTTTGCGTCGTGTGTCAGGAAACGGAGTCCGAAGCTGACTACCAGTACAACACTGGCGATGGAGCAGGACATGGCGTTTCCGAATTTTTTACCCATGAAAGCCATACCAAGAATGGCGATGAAGCTGACAATGGAAGACATGGTGGAATATACCCCCATCAGATTCGTGTTGTGCAGGTTGTACTGCAGGTAATATACCATGGAGGCGCCGTTGAGCGCGTTGTATATCATGAACAGAATATTGACGAAACATACGAAAAGTGCGTAATAGTTCGAGCCCAGTGCCTTCAGGATGGAGCCAACGCTCATCTTTTCTGCTTCCGCCTTCTCCAGTGCATTGAGGCTGTTCTTGTCCAGCTTATAGGATGGCTCTTCATATCCCTTCGTTGCCGCATATACCGTCAGGAACGAAGTAGCATAGATGATGCCGCAGATAATGGCGAAAGTAAAGAATCCCTTGGTCTGATCTCCACCGCCAATCCAGTTTACGAAAGGCAGTGCGCTGGCCGTAACTGCTACGCTGGCAATTGTGTTTCCATATCCACGCCACTGGCTCAGCTTGACACGCTCTTCTTTATCTGAGGTGATTCTGGCAAGCAACGTATTGAAAGGTACATTCGTTGCCGTCTGCGCCATGCCCTGGAAGAGATATGTAATGGCAACAAAGATAATCAGATGATTCTGTTTGAGGTGCGGCGCATAGTAGCTCAGCGCGACACAAATACCAGCAGGTACCGACAGGTACTTAAGCCACGCACGACATTTGCCTTCTTTGGAAGATGTCTTATCCAGGATGACACCCATCATCGGGTCATTAATTGCATCCCAGATTTTGGCAATCATCATGATTGCGGTAGCTGCTGCTGCAGGAATCTTTGCCACATCGGTGTAGAACCATAACAGGAAGAAAGCGTTCAAGATATTCAGTGTACTCTTACCGAAATCTCCATACGCCATAGCGAACTTAATACGAATAGGAAGTTTCTGTGATTTATTCATTTTATAATCCCCCTCGCCAAACGCATCTTTGCATTTGGAACCACTGTGTACAGTAACTAAGTAACCATAGTTATTTTGTTTAAAAAAACGTATTGAATCGAAATCTTGCCTATATATTATATATTTCTCCATTATGTGTCAACGATTTTTGATTATTTTGTAATTTTTTCAATAATGTTGCAAAATCTATTTTGTTATGCTATGATGACCTCACCGAATCGAAATCAATATCACGTCAATACCACGAAGCAGAAAACACAAAGAAAAGGAAATGAAAATGAAGCTACTTGAAGAACTCACCCAGGCCTGGGGTGTCTCCGGAAGAGAGAAGAATGTCCGGGCCATCATCAAACGGGAGATTAAAGATTATGTGGACGATTATTTCGTCGATGCTATGGGCAATCTGATTGCATATAAGAAAGGTACAGAATCCAAGAATAAGAAGAAGATTATGTACACCGCTCACATGGACGAGATTGGTTTCCAGGTGACCCACATCGAAGGCGACGGAAGAATTAAGGTGTGCAGCGTTGGATGGACATGGACTGGCTCTATCTACAATGACAAGGTCATCTTCCAGAACGGCGTCGTGGGCGTTGTGGGCTGTGACTGCCCTATCGAGGATGCAAAGCAGCAGCATCAGAAGCTGTATATCGACATCGGCTGCACCAGCAAGGAAGAAACCATGAAATATGTTCAGCCGGGTGATTACTGCGGTTTCATCGGTCAATTCTACGAACTTCAGAACGATCGAATCAGTGCGAAATCCTTAGACGACCGGGTGGCCTGCTACATTCTGATTAAAGCCATTCAGAGAAATGACGGAAGTTATCCGAACGATGTCTATTATGTATTCACCGTACAGGAAGAAGTTGGGTGCAGAGGTTCCGTCGTATCTGCGGAGCGCATCAAGCCGGATATCGGCGTATCTGTCGACGTCACCCCAGATCATTTCTACCCATCCGACCTGGTCGGCTGTAATGAAGTGGGCAAAGGCGTTGGTGTGACCTTCGGCAATCCGTCTGCCATGCTCGATGAATATCTGGTCGATGAAATGGTTAAGACATGCGAAGAGAATCACATCGACTATCAGCGCGATGTGATGGACCGCGGAGGCACGGACGCTTCCAGCATGAACCGCGCGTACTACGGCACCCGCGTTGCCGGCATTTCTGTTGTGGATCGCTACCCGCACAGCCAGAGTTCCGTTATCTCGAAGCACGACGTGGAATGTGCCATCGATCTGGTGGAGAAATACTCTATCCGTGATTTTATCTTCGAGGAAGATTGGTAGAATCTTCCGGGTATACTGCCGACATCCCCGGGAACTCTGCTAAAAACAAGTTTATTTGGAAAGGAATTACCGATGAAAGCAATTGATAGACTTATCAAATACATCGGTATCCTGACGCCCAGCGACGAAAGCTCCGAGACGCATCCTTCCAATTCCGCCATTTTCAATCTGGCGGAAGAGTTGGTTGCGGAGCTTCAGTCGCTGGGCGTTTTGGATGCTTATGTAGATGAAAACTGCTACGTATATGGTCATCTGGAAGCAACCCCCGGCAAAGAGCATTGTCCGGCCATTGGACTGATTGCCCATATGGATACGGTGTCCGATTTCTGTGACCATGCTCCACGCCCTCAATTTGTCGAGAATTATAATGGCGGAGATGTCCCGCTGGGAGACACCGGAAGAGTGTTAAGCCCAAAGGATTTCCCTCATCTCAAGGAAATGGTGGGAAGAACCTTGGTTACCACCGATGGAACAACCATTCTGGGATCGGATGACAAATCCGGCGTTGCAGAGATCATGACAGCAGTAGAAAGGCTGTCTGAAATGCCCCATGGGCCGGTGTGCATTGCATTCACGCCGGATGAGGA
>CAVGMK010000011.1:0-5200 GCA_963630135.1 Oscillospiraceae bacterium | reverse complement strand
CGCTACTATCGGATGTGCCCTTATCCGCTACCGCGTATCTTGCAAATTCACAGCCACAGAATCGCTGCCGATACAGCCCATATTTCTTCGAAAGCTCTACGCTCCGTCCGAATCCGTTCTTCTTCTTGAAATCAATCGGAAGATAGTTCGTACCCGTCTCTGCCGCCAGCCGCTCCCCAATCTCGGTCAGCAGCTTGTAATTCTTGTGGGGACTCACCGACATGGTGGATGTCCAGTAGTCCGCGTTCATCTCCCGCGCTACCCGTGCTGTTTCCTCGTACCGAAGAGTGAAACACACCTCACACCGGCGTCCGCCTTCCGGCTCGCGCGTCAGCTCCCGCGTTCTCTCCAGATACCGCTCCGGATCGTACCTTCCTTCGAGATAGTGCACTTCCGTCTTCTCGGAATACTCCTCATTAAAAAGCCGGAGGAACTTCTCCAGGTTCTCCTTCCGGAGATAATATTCTTCCGCATCCGTGATATTTGGATTATAATAGAACACGGTCACGTCGTAGTCGAATGCTGTGCGCTCGACACACGCCGTGGCACAGGGACCGCAACATGTCAGCAGAAGAAGCTTCGGTTTCACTTCGAACATGATTCAGTCTCGCTTTCCAATAATACCCTTTATTATACCATGCAGGCCCATGACGGGCAATGACTTTAGGATTCATGCAAGGCGGAGAACGATATTATTCCATCAGCAATTATCTGAAAGAGACATTCGGCGGGAAGACCATCAAGCTTTCCCTGGATGCCGGTTTCACATGCCCGAATCGCGATGGCACCCTCGGCACCGGCGGCTGTGCCTTCTGCTCTTCTTCCGGTTCCGGCGAATTCGCCTCCGCGCTTTCTTGTCGCGCAGGCGCCAACGATACATCGAGCGTCTCCGGCACTGCATCCTGTTCCAGCGGTATTAGCACGGATACAGCAGTTACGACAGCTTCAACCGATACGACTACGGTAGCCTCATCCGATACAACTACGGCCACCTCGACGAGTAAGATTAACGCCGAAATTTCCGGCAGCTCCGGAGAATCTGGCATTTCCGACACATCCATATCGGAGCAAATCCAGCTTCTCAGCGACAAATGGCCGGACGCCCACCACATCGCCTACTTCCAGAACCACACCAACACCTATGCGCCGGTGGAAACCCTCCGCCGCTATTATTACAGCGCACTCCGCGACCCGCGTATTGATGGCATCGCCATTGCCACTCGGCCGGACTGCCTAGGCACAGCTGTGCTGGATTTGCTGGAAGAAATCCACCAAGAGCACTTCCTCTGGGTAGAACTGGGACTCCAGACCATCCACGCTCGCACATCCGAAATGATGGGCATCGGTTACCCGCTCGAAGTGCTGGACGACGCTGTGCGGGAACTTCAGAAGCGCGGCATTCGCGCCGTTCTCCACATCATCCTGGGCCTCCCCGGCGAGTCCCGCGAAGACATGTTCGCCACCGTGCGCCACGTGGCAGCACTCCACCCGTTCGGTGTCAAATTCCACATGCTCAATCTCGTCCGTGGCTCCCGTCTCTACGAGATGATGCCGGATTATGTGCCCTTCCGTTCCATCGAAGAATACAGCGAGCTCGTCGTCGACCTCCTGGAGATTCTGCCGCCGGACATCACCGTGCACCGCCTCACCGCCGACACGCAGCGCGGCCTTCTGGTGGCGCCGGAATGGAGTTACCGGAAACGTACCATCCTCAATACCATCAATCGCCGCCTCAAGGAGCGAAACACCTGCCAGGGCGCGAAATATATTCCCAATTCTCAAGGCCACGATGTACTCCGCTAGGGATTGAAATCAAATGTAACCCAGCAGAACATGACGCACTGCGCCGGTACACTCAACATAGGAAATATTTGCCAGCCATCCTCGGCCAAAAATAAAAGCGTGACCCGCCGGACACTTCCGACTGGTCACGCTATTTAACTTCAATTGCTTTTCTTCACGGCTTCAATCGCTTCCATGCATTCTGTGTACGTATCATCTACGGAGATGTTTCACCCACCGATTTCAATCAGCATCCGTGAAATTTTCGTCTCAGGATTCCGGACGTCTTCGCCAAATGAGTCTATTTTTAGCAGATAATGTTATTCGGTCAGTTACTTCTTCGGCAAAGATGTGGACGACGGCATAGACTTGTACACCGGAATTTCGAAGACCAGCTTCTCGTCCGTCAAGCCGTACGACGTGTAAGCCGTCTTCATGGATGCGGATTCATAGTACGGCGCCATGATGTTCGTCATGTACTGGTGCGTGCCGGCCTTGAGCCAGCCGTTCTTCACGTTGAAGCGCTGGTAATAGATGGTATTCTGCTTCTTGCCGATGTACTGATCCTCCAGCAGCTCGGCGCCGCCGTTCACCGCCTTCGTCCGGGTCGTCCAACCCTTCTTGTACGCGTACTTGAGGCCCGTCACCACCGGGTTGGAACCGGATGTTGCGCCAATATTGAACGGGTTATAGACCGTTTTGTTCTTGTATTTGTAACCGTTGATGGCAATGCTGCCGCCACCGGTCTCCTGTTTCGCCCGTGACGCGAGGAAAATCGGACTCACCTCATATTTCTTTCCCGCGCTGACGAACATCGACGCGCTAAAGCCCTTCTTCGGCAGCTGCGTCCCGCTTAGCACCTTATTCACCGTCGCCGTCGTCTGGTACGAATGGTAATTCAGCGACAGGAACATATAGATGTGAATGTCGTCCAGGAAATTCCGCGGATCCAGGTAATACGCCACTACCGTCTTGCTCGCGTTGTACCACGAGCTACCATCTTTCGCGATATATTTCCCGTTCTTGTAGCTGTAGGAGCTCTTGTCGCGGTAGGATTTCGGGTAGGACTTGTAGACCAGCGATACGCCGTTACGCGTCTCCCTCGACAGCACCGTGTTGAACGCCAAGTTCGTCTTCTTCGCCTTGAATACCCAGTTCGGATGTTCATTGTGAAGCTTCCGCAGCACCTTCTTGTACGAAGCCGGGAACCCCTGCGATGTGAGATACGCCTCGAAATTCGAGTTATTCACCTTCGCCAGCCTCGAAGTTCTCACATAGCGAACCTTCTCGCCGACCTTAATTTTCATCCACCAATCATCCGAGCCCTTGTAATGGGACTTCATGTAGACCGATACGACTTTTCCTTTGGACAGATTTCCATACGACCGGAAGGTTCCGGACGGTCCCTTCCGCGCCGGCACGGTCTTGCTAACCTTCCCCAGCACCGCATTGTATTGGATGCCGTCCACCCGCTTCGCCAGGACGTAGCCCTTGGATTTTCCGGTGCTCACGCGGTACCAATGGTACTGCGAATCCGTACTGGTCTTACTGGTGTATACCTCGTAATAAATCGTAACCTTCGCATTGTTGCTGAGATTCTTCACCTTCTTCGACGACGTGCTCGCCCGCGCGCGCAGCACCGTCCCGCCGCTGGCGTTAATCGACGCCGTCACCGTCCCCGGCGTCGCGTAAGATGCCGCGGAAACATCAGCTGTCCCCAGTGCCCACAGAAGCACCAGAAGGAGCATTACCGGAAGTAGCCGGCTTCTCCGGATTCTATTTTTGACCATTCTATCCTTCATTGCTGGTTCTCCTCACGCCGCCTCTTGGACTTTGCTTCGCTGGTTCCATTTCCCCCGTATACTTCCCGGGAGTCATTTCCTGCGAGTCACTCAGTACTTCGTTTCTCGGCTTTCATTTCCTGCGAGTCACTTCTAAGATTCACTTTCTGTATGCCTTTTCTTGAAGTGCCCATTGAATCACGCGCTCTGTTTGCTTCGCTGGTTCCTCTGCCTCAAATAAGTTTCTTCCCGCTAATTCTCTCCGGACATCCGCCCGTCGTTGTAATGCTTCCGGCAAAGCGACACGTACAGGTCGCTCCCGCCCAGCATAATCTGGTCGCCCTGTTTGATAATTTTTCCATCGTGAATCCGGGCGACCATGGTGGCCTTGCGGCCGCACCAGCAGATGGTCTTGATTTCCTCAATCTTATCCGCGTAGACCAGGAAATAGTACGAGCCTTCGAAAAGCTCGTTCTTGAAATCGTTCTTCAAGCCATAGGCCATAATCGGTACGTCGAAGCTGTCGACAATCTCGGCGAGTTCCTGCACGTGATGCTTGCGGAGGAACTGACACTCGTCAATCAGCACACAATCAATCGGTTCCTGCATATTCCGTTCGATGAAGAGATTCATGATGTTCGTGTCATCATCAATCATCAACGCCGGATGCGTGAGGCCTACTCGCGAGACAATCTCGTAGCGGTCTTCGCGGCCTTCTACACGCGGCAGCAAGCACATCACGCGCTTGCCACGCTCCTCGTAGTTGTTGGCGACCTTGATGACTTCCAGGGATTTCCCCGCGTTCATGGTACTATATCGGTAATACAGCTGCGCCATAGCTAGCTCCTTATGGTTATAATAGTCGTCTTTGTATCCACACTTTACATGAGAATATGCGGTGCTTCCAGTCATCTGTCCTTATGTATACAAGAGTATGTGACACACACTTCTGTTGATTCTGTCAATGCTTTCTCATTCAAATTGCTTATCATGCTCTTCGCATCGACTCTTCATCTCTATGTAAAAGTGTACAGAAAGACAAGTTATTCTATCATGAATGCCAGAGAAAAGGAATATTTTCCATTTCTCTGGATAATAATTGCCTACAGATTGTCCGCCCATACCATGACAGACTCAAAATCCAATCCGCATATAGACAAGACTCCAGTAGGTAAAACTCCAGGAATTACCCCACGGAAAACACCGGCTGCCTCTCCGCTGGGGATTTCGATGAAAAGTCAAAAAAGTAAAGAAAAACGACATGCATTCGCATGTCGTCTTCATGGTGCCCAGACTCGGAATTGAACCAAGGACACGCAGATTTTCAGTCTGCTGCTCTACCAACTGAGCTATCTGGGCATAATATTCAAAATATTGGTGGGCCATCAGGGACTTGAACCCGGGACCTGCCGGTTATGAGCCGGATGCTCTGACCAACTGAGCTAATGGCCCCCAGATTAAGAGTAATGGTCGGGGTGGCAGGATTTGAACCCGCGGCCCACTGGTCCCAAACCAGTTGCGCTACCAAGCTGCGCTACACCCCGATATTCAATTAAGTAATTGGCAGGGGCAGTAGGATTCGAACCCACGGCACGTGGTTTTGGAGACCACTGCTCTACCAACTGAGCTATACCCCT
>CAVGMK010000010.1:0-6492 GCA_963630135.1 Oscillospiraceae bacterium | reverse complement strand
GAGCACGGCGTACACCTGGTAACCGGCGGAATAATAGCCGTTGCCCAGGTCGCCGAAGCCATCAATATTGGTGATGGCCAGGCGATACACCAGACCCAGCACCTTGATCAGAATCTGAGCTGCCATCAGCATCAGTACGTTTTTCGCGAAAGAATTTTCCTGCTTGTTAGCCAAATTAAATAACCACCTTGTCCTGTGCCGTTCTCTGTCATTCTTCGCCATTCCCGTGCTGTGTCCTGACAGCAATCCTACGCGGATTGCAACGTCCCGCCGCATCCGGAGAACATCCGAACAGCCAATCATTTCATCACAAAAACAGAAATAGGAGAATCGCTCCCCCTATTTCAGTTCTAACTTATTGAATTCATTATAGACTATTGAATATTGAAATTCAATTTATTATTTGAGGCATCCACCTGTACGGCGCCGCCGTCCACCAGCTCGCCGCGGATAATCCGTTCGGCCACCTCGTTCTCGATATTCTTCTGGATGTAACGCTTTACCGGACGGGCACCATATGCTTCGTCGTAGGCTTCCTCGGCAATCAGCCGCGTTGCCGCCGGTGTTACTTCGATGCGGATGTCTCTGTCCTGAAGTCGCTTCTGCAGGGACTTCATGGTCAGGGTCACAATCTTCTCGATTTCTTCCAGCGTCAGCGACTTGAAGACAACGATATCGTCGATTCGGTTCAGGAACTCCGGACGGAAGAACGTATGAAGCTGCTCCTGCGGCAGGTTCGAGGTCATGATGATGACCGTGTTCTTGAAGTCCACCGTACGTCCCTGGTTGTCCGTCAGACGGCCGTCATCCAGCAGCTGCAGCAGCAGGTTGAATACATCCGGATGGGCCTTCTCAATCTCATCGAACAGCACGACACTGTATGGTTTCCGGCGAACGGCCTCGGTCAGCTGACCACCTTCATCATAGCCAACATACCCCGGAGGCGCTCCGACCAGTCTGGATACGGAGTGCTTCTCCATGTATTCCGACATATCGATTCGAATCAGGTTCTTCTCGGTATCGAACAGCGTCTCGCAGAGCGATTTCGCCAGCTCCGTCTTGCCGACGCCGGTCGGTCCTAAGAAGATGAAGGAACCAATCGGCCGGTTCTCATTCTTCAGTCCGGCTCTTGCCCGGAGAATAGCCTCGGATACCGCATTGATGCCTTCGTCCTGTCCAACAACTCTCTCGTGAAGAATGTCCTTCAGATGCAGGAGTTTCTCCCGTTCGGTCTCCGCCAGCTTCGATGCCGGAATACCGGTCCAATCGGAGATGACGTCGCGGATTTCATTCTCGCCAACTTCTTCCTTCAGGAGCTTGTTCCCCTGATCATCGTTGACCTTCTCCTTGAGCTCTTCGATTTCCTTCTCAATCTTTGGCAAATCACCGTATTTCAGCTTCGCCAGCTTCTCCAGGTCATAGCTTCTCTCCGCCGTCTCAATCTCGTGGCGCACGTTCTCCAGTTCCTTCTTCTTGTCCTTGAGGCCCTGAATGCCGCGCTTCTCATTCTCCCATTGTGCTTTCAGTGCGTTGTTCTCTGCCTGCAGATCCGCCAGCTCCTTCTCGATGGCTTCCAGACGGGTCTTGCTTCCCTTGTCCTCTTCCTTCGAGAGCGCCTGCTTCTCAATCTCCAGCTGCATGATTTTACGCGAAATGGTATCCAACTCCGTCGGCATGCTGTCAATCTGGGTACGAATGCGGGCAGCCGCCTCGTCCATCAGGTCAATGGCCTTATCTGGGAGGAACCGGTCACTGATGTAACGATTCGACAAGGTAGCGCATGCAATCAATGCGTTATCCTGAATCCGGACGCCGTGGTGAATCTCAAATTTCTCCTTGAGTCCACGCAGGATGGAAATAGTATCCTCTACGCTCGGCTCATCCACCATGACTTTCTGGAAACGACGTTCCAGTGCTGCATCCTTCTCGATGTATTTACGGTATTCATCCAGTGTGGTTGCGCCGATGCAGTGAAGCTCACCACGGGCCAGTTTCGGCTTGAGCAGGTTGCCGGCATCCATGGAGCCTTCCGTCTTGCCGGCACCGACGATATTGTGAATCTCATCGATGAACAGAATAATCTGCCCGTCGGACTTGTCAATCTCATTGAGAACGGCTTTCAACCGCTCTTCGAACTCGCCACGGTACTTCGCACCGGCAATCAAAGCGCCCATATCCAAGGAGAAAATCGTCTTATCCTTGAGGTTCTCCGGCACATCGCCGTTGACGATACGCTGCGCCAGCCCTTCGACGACGGCGGTCTTGCCGACGCCCGGTTCGCCAATCAGCACCGGATTATTCTTAGTCCGGCGGGACAGGATTTCAATCGCACGACGAATTTCCTTATCCCGGCCGATGACCGGATCCAGCTTGCCTTTGCGGGCGGATTCGACCAGGTCGACGCCGTATTTGTTGAGGGCATCGTAGCTGTCCTCCGGATTCTGGTTGGTGACACGCTGGTTACCGCGCACCATCGTCAGCGCCTTGAGGAAGCCATCCTTCGTGATGCCGTAACGGCTTAAGAGATTCTTCGTCTCCCGGTCATCCTCTGCCAAGAGTGCCAGGTAGGCGTGCTCCACGCTGACATATTCGTCCTTGAGCTTCTCGGCTTCGCTCTCTGCTGCCATCAGCACCTTGTTCAGCCGGGTGGACAAGTAGACGTCGCCGCCGCTGACCTTCGGGAAGCTCTCCATGCGCTTCTTCAGATCTTCCTTATAAGAAGCAACCGGCACCGCCATTGCTTCCAGCAGCTTCGCAATCAGGCCCTGCGAATCGCTGACCAGCGCATAATGAAGATGCTCCGGTTCGATGGACTGATTGCCGTAGGACATGGCCAGATTCTGAGATTCCATGACCGCTTCCTGCATTTTCTGTGTATACTTATCAAGTTTCATGAACTCACCTCCATAGGAAAACTTGTCTTTATTTCTTCGACAATAATAATTTAGCACTCGACTGTGTCGAGTGCTAACAATTTATGTGAAGAACGTGTGAAGAATCGCGCGAGTTAGACAAATTCACGTGAACACCTATGGGTTCGAATGAGTTCTCGTCATTCTTTGCCGGATTTCCGTGGTTTTTCTCCGGCTCCCATGAATTGGGCTAGATCCGCGGAGCTTACAGAATAATATACTGCAGCATCAGCGAGTACATGAAATTGACTGCCGGATTCAGAACGCTGTCCACTACGCCCAGAATCAGGAGAATCAGCAGAATAGGAAAGCCAAATTGATAGAACGTGTAATAGATGGGCTTCGTTCTCAAATTAAAGATCTCCGTGATGATACCGAAGCCGTCCAGCGGCGGCACCGGTATCAGGTTGAACACCATCAATACCAGGTTGATGAAGATAATCTGAATCAGCATGGCGAAACCAATGCCGGTCAGCGTACCCGTGCTCAGCTTCTCATATGGCACATTCGTATAGATGAAGTGCACGATGATGCTGAAGACCACCGCCACGATGAGGTTCATCACCACCCCGGCGATGGATACCAGGAACTCGTCCCGTCTCGGATGCTTGTAATATCTCGGATCGATTTCCACCGGAATTCCCCAGCCGAAGCCGCAGAAGACCAGTGCCAGGAATCCCGCCGGGTCGAAATGCGCCGCCGGATTCAGCGTTACTCTTCCCTGGGAACGCGGCGTCGGATCTCCCAGCCGGTCCGAGACGAACGCGTGACCGAATTCATGGAAGGAAAGGCCGATTACGATGCCCGGAAGGGCAATCAGCATATTAAAGAAATACGTCTTCGGGTCGGAGAGCCCGTTCTGGGCGACATTCACGATGACGAGAATAATCAGCAATGCTCCGATTTGCTTGAAATTATCTTTCACTAGGCCTCCTTCTCTCCGTCTAAGCTAAAAGTCTTGGAATCCGTAATCCGTACACGAACCATCGTTCCCGGCTCCAGCGATTCCTCCGCGGTGAAGTTCACCAGCTTGAAGGTATCCGTCCGGCCGCTATAGGCGCTCGGGTCATTCTTGCTCGGTCCATCCACCATCACATCTACCACGCGTCCCAGGTATTCCGCATTCTTCGCCGAGGAGCATTCGTTCACCACATCCACCAGCCGGTCGAAGCGGTGATGCTTCGTCTCTTCCGGAATCTGATCCGGGAATTTCGCTGCCGGCGTTCCTTCTCTTGGAGAGTAGATAAAAGTAAATGCCGAATCATATCCTACTTCCCGTACCAGCGAGAGGGTGTCCTGGAACTGCTCTTCCGTCTCTCCCGGGAAACCAACGATGATATCGGTAGAAATGGAGATATCCGGGCAGGCTTCCCGCAGCTTGCGGACAATTTCCATATACCGGCTCCGGTCGTAATGGCGATTCATACGCTTCAGAACTGTGTCGTTCCCTGCCTGCACCGGCAGATGAATATTGTGACAGAGCTTCTTCCCGTGAGCAAAGCAGTCAATCAGCTCATCCGAAAGATCCTTCGGATGAGAGGTCATGAAGCGGATACGCTCTAACCCGTCCACCTCCTCCAGGGCGCGAATCAATGCCGCGAAGTTATTTCCCTGGGAATCCCGGAAGGAATTGACATTCTGCCCCAGGAGCATGACCTCTTTCACACCGTCATGTACAAGGCCGATAATCTCCTGCTTCACTTCTCTGAGAGAACGGCTCTTCTCCCGGCCACGCGTATATGGCACAATGCAATATGTGCAGAAGTTATTGCATCCATAGGTGATGTTCACTAGGGCTTTGTGCGGATGAAGCCGCTTCGGATTCTTCTCTTCTACAATCTCGGTGTTATTTGCCAGGATGGAGAACTGTTTCTTGTTCGTCCGGATTCGTTCTGTCAGCAGATTCGGAAATTCCGCAATCGTCTGCGTACCGAATACGATATCCACCCAGCTGTACCGCTGCCGAATTTCTTTCACGATGTGTGGTTGCTGCGGCATACATCCGCAGACGCAGATGATGAAGTCCGGGTCATTCTTCTTCCGCTTCTTGAATTGTCCCAGCATGCCGAAGAATCGCTTGTCGGCGTGTTCTCTGACGCTGCAGGTGTTCATCACCACGACGTTCGCCTCTTCCGGGGTATCGGCATGCTCGTAGCCCAGTGCCTCCAGCATGCCGGCGATATTCTCCGAATCGTGTTCGTTCATCTGACAGCCGTAAGTAATAATATGATATTTCATATCTATTCTAAGTTATTTCCTCTCTTGAAATGATGCTTCGTCAATATTTTCTTTCATAATGTACTTTAATAGACTTAGGCTAACACCGACGGCAAATGGTAGGTTGGATGACGTCTACAAGGAGACACCTTCCAGAAGACGTACCCATTATCTCCGTCGACAATCCTCTGCCATTTCCCGGTAGTGTACGAAAACCGCACCAAATAAGGATGCGGTCTTCGAATGGGTTCTTATCGGGTCCGGGAACTAACGGATCTCGAATCCGTCATCTCTCAGGAACGTACGGATCTGATCCAGTGCCTGCTCGCCTTTCTTGGTCGTCGTGCGTGCTGTCAGTGTAACGGCTTCGTTGTGTGCCAGCTTCTCCGCGTCTGCCGGCTCATCGATATAGATTAGCTTGTGCTTCCGCACCGCACTCGGGATGGATGCATCGGCACCACCAACGATGATTAGCGGTGTCGAGACTTCCCTCGGCAGCATGCGGCAGCAGCTCTTCCATGTCTCCGCGTTCTCCGGATTGATGAAGATGATATCGCGGTTGTGAAGTGCCGTCTTCAGATTGGCGGTATAATGCAGCTTGCTACTGAGGATTACATCCGGCAGCATCGGCGATTGATTCGTCTCGCTAATGTGCTGCAGTTGTGTCTTATCCGAAACGTAGAAGATACAGTTGTGCGCCTGATAGACCATACGGTTCGCCAGGGCGAGACCGGATGGGCTTTCATCGATTACAGCAATCTTACGACGATCCGATTCCTTCATGCTCAGAATCGTCACATCGGCGAAATAATCCTTCGGTTCCGGCAGTGGCTCGAAGATGGATTCGTCCAGATCATCTTCGTCGATAATCCGTAGTGTATTATCAATCTGTTCGGTGGCCGGTTCGGATTCCTCCATCATGACGGGCATAACGAGCTCTTCATTCATATCAGTAGCTTCCATAGAAGCCGCCTTACCGGTCGTTTCCGCAGAAGACAATTCACTTGCATCGGTTTTCGGCTCTTCCGGCGCTTCATCGGTAGCAGTCTCATCTGCCGATGGTTCTGACTCTTCCGAAGTAACAGTCCCCTCCGATGCGGATTCCGACTCTTCCGCAGCAGCGGATTCTTCATCAGCAAGTACCGAATCATTCGTGGTAGTCGTCTCCTCTTCGGCAATCGGTTCTGTTACTTCCGAGGTAGCGTTCTCCTCTGTAAAGGATTCCGTCTCCTCAGCAACAGCATCCGCTTCTTCGACGGTAGATTCCGAATTCTCTGCCAGCACATCCACTTCATCCGTAAGTGCTGAAGTGTCGGCGGTCTGAGTCACTTCAGCCTCACCATCACCGAGAGACGTCTCTTCC
>CAVGMK010000009.1:0-5196 GCA_963630135.1 Oscillospiraceae bacterium | reverse complement strand
CAGCGTATCGCGGATTCGTTCTCCCGCATCGACGCCGCTTCCAAGGATAGCTTCCGTCAGCGTCGAATCGATGTTCAGGACTGTTCCCTTCGGCGGGTCATAGAAATTCAGGTCGAAGTTGCCATATCCGTAATAGGCATTGACGATTGCCGAGATGAAGAAGGCGACAGCGGTGAACGCTCCCACAATGCCGGTAAAGAACCGGTCGAAATACTGCGTGGAAAGGATGATGGGAACCACCATCACCAGCACAGAATTATAGGAAAGGACGGCGTCCGCCCAGGCGAGAATCACCGTGAATCCCAGAATCAGCAGGTATTTGAGCCATGCGCGACGGCGGGAGAAGAAGTTGTTGACGAAGATAATCAGCATGACTTCCACCGTGCTCTTCATGATGAACAGGTCCATGTCTCCCAGATGAATGATGTCGACCCGGTTGAGGCCCCAGACAATCAGGAACACCGCCATCGATATGAACATGGTAAATTCGGCGAGCTTGTTCACCTTGATTTCATTCTTCTGGAGGATGTCCTCTTCGTCGAGTTCCTTCATGAAAAAATCTCTGACTTTATCCATATATCTCTTATCCTTTTCTCTCCTCGGTTATTGTATCTTCCGTTACTATATCCACTACTATATCTACAGTTATGATGCTTATATTGTAACGATTATAACGCTTCTATTTATTTCTTATGATGACTGGAATGACGATGGGATAGGATTACTCGTTGCCGCCTCATCATAATCCAGATGGCTCCTGGATTTTTCCCTGACATCCCTGCAAGGGAGTTCCAATATGACGTATTATTTTATCATTTATAAGGGGGAGTGTCATTACGTTATTAGACGGAAGTCAAATTTTACATGCGAGGCTTCTTTATGTAAGTATACGAAAATACCGGACCGGAAGTCCCGGCCCGGTGCAATTTATTTTTACCATAACGATTCCGCGAACGATAATTGAATCATCTTCATAATTAAGGATTCAATCGAAAGGCGAACCCGAATCACCAGGTGTCTCCCGCCTGGATTCGACTGGCTTATCAAGAATCTAATCCAGGAAGGTCAGCTGCTCGTTCTCCGGCTTCTCCGGTTTCTTCGGCTTCTCTTCGATCTTGCGGGCCTTGTCCTCGTCCTCCATGACTTTGGCCAGGGAGACGATGTGGTCTTCTTCCTCGACGCGCATAATCTTGACGCCCTGCGTGGTGCGGCCGGAACGGGAGATTTCCTCCGCGCGGATGCGGATGATGACGCCGTTGGAATTAATCAGCATGATTTCATCCTCGTCCTTCACCAGCATACCGCCAATCAGATATCCGGTCTTGGCGAATTTGTTCTTATCGTAGGTCGCAACTCCCTTGCCGCCGCGGGTCTGCAGGCGGTATTCGTCCAGGGCGGTTCTCTTACCGAAACCATTCTCCGTCACAACCAGCATCTCGCGGGTACCGTCGCTGTCGAGCTCCATCGATACGACTTCGTCATCGTCCTCTAGGCTGATGCCGCGAACGCCGCCGGCGCCTCTGCCCATGCTGCGGACATCATTCTCGTTGAAGGAGATGGCCTTGCCGTGCTTGGTAATCACGTAGACGTCCTCATTGCCGGTGGACTGGCTGACCGCAATCAGCTTGTCGCCGTCCTTCAGGTTGATGGCAATCAGGCCATTCTTCCGGTTGGTATCGAATTCCGACATCGGCGTCTTCTTAATGGTACCGCTCTTGGTAATCATCACGAGGTACTCATCCTCGGCAAAATCTCTTACCGGAATCACCGCCGTGACTCTCTCTCCGGAAGTCAGGTTGAGGAAGTTAATAACCGGTGTACCCTTGGCGGTTCTGGAGGCTTCCGGAATCTCGTAGGCCTTCATCTTGTAGACCTTACCCATATCCGTGAAGAACATCAGATAATCGTGCGTCGAGGTGATGATGAGATCCCGGACGAAATCCGAATCTCTCGTCGTCAGTCCGACAATGCCCTTACCGCCGCGGCGCTGTGCCTTGTAGGTGTTCTCCGGAACGCGCTTGATGTATCCCAGATGGGTGAGGGTAATAGCCACATCCTCTTCATCAATCAGCGCTTCTTCGTCGAGCTCGCCGTCTCCCTTGACAATCTTCGTTCTTCTCTTGTCGCCGTACTTCTTCTTGATTTCCAGCAGCTCATCCTTGATGACGCCCATCAGCTTCTTCTCATCAGCCAGCAGTTCTTTGTAGTATGCGATTCTCTTGCGAATCTCAGCGAGTTCGCTCTCAATCTTCTCGCGTTCCAAGCCTTGCAGACGGGCCAGTCTCATGTCGAGGATGGCCTGGGCCTGAATTTCGGTCAGACCGAAGCGAATCATCAATTTCTCTTTCGCGTCATTGTAGGAAGAGCGAATCACACGAATCACTTCGTCAATGTTATCCAGGGCGATAACATAACCTTCGAGGATGTGCTCTCTGGCTTCGGCTTTGCCGAGGTCGTAACGGGTTCTCCGGGTAACGACTTCCTTCTGGTGCTTGAGGTATTCTTCAATAATCTGATACAGGTTCAGAATCTTCGGTTCGCCGTTCACCAGCGCCAGCATAATCATGCTGTAGGAAGTCTGAAGCTGCGTGTGCTTGTACAGGCGGTTCAGGATGACATTCGGATTCACATCCTTCTTCAGCTCGATGACGATTCTCATCGTTCCGCGGCTGGACTCATCGCGAATTGCGCTGATGCCGTCTAACTTCTTATCCTTGACCAGCGCCGCCATCGACTCGATGAGCCGTGCCTTGTTGACCTGATACGGAATCTCCGAGACCACAATCTTCATGCGGCCGCGGCTGCCTTCCTCGAAATTACATACCGAGCGAACCAGCACCTTACCCATACCGGTCTGATATGCCTGGCGCGCGCCGTCTTTGCCCATGATTTCCGCTCCCGTCGGGAAATCCGGCGCCTTGATAATCTTAATGAGATCATCGACGGTGCAGTTTTCATCGTCAATCATCTTCACGCAGGCGTCAATCGTCTCTCCCAGGTTGTGCGGCGGAATCGATGTTGCCATGCCGACCGCGATACCGTTGGATCCGTTAATCAGGAGGTTCGGCACACGGGATGGCAGTACCACCGGCTCCGTCTCCTCGCCGTCGTAGTTCTCGATGAAATCCACCGTATCCTTCTCGATATCCCGCACCATCTGCAGCGAGAACGGCGACATTCTGGCCTCGGTATAACGAGACGCCGCCGCGCCGTCTCCATCCACGGAACCGAAGTTGCCGTGGCCGTCCACCAGCGGATACCGCGTGGAGAAAGGCTGCGCCATCTTCACCATCGCATCATAGATGGAGCTGTCTCCGTGCGGGTGATATTTACCCATAACCTCGCCGACGATACGCGCGGATTTCTTATGCGGCTTGTCCGGCGTAATCCCCAGCGCGCTCAGCCCGTAGAGAATCCTTCGGTTAACCGGCTTGAGGCCGTCTCGCACGTCCGGAAGGGCACGACCCACAATAACACTCATGGCATAATCGATGTAGGAATTCTTCATCTCATCATGCATCTCATGCGTGATTATCTTGCTGTCTTCCAATAAATTTGTTGACATGGAATCTCCTTCTTATTTCCTTGAATTATCTTCTAGTCTGTTATTCTGTCTTTCGTGACTTCTTGTCTGTATTCTCTTTGCCTATTTTCTTCTGCCAAAAATAAGTTTCATCCGTCCCAGACTTCCGACTACAGATCGAGTGTCGCGTACTTCGCATTCTCTTCGATGAACTTCTTCCGCGGCGGTACCTTATCTCCCATCAGCGTGGAGACAATCTCATCGGCAGCTTCCGCATCGTCTAAGGAAATACGAATCAGCGTCCGGTGGTTGTAATCCATGGTGGTCTCCCACAGCTGGTCGGAGTCCATCTCTCCCAGACCTTTGTAACGCTGGATTTCCACCTTCGTCTTGCTGTCCTTCGCCCGAATCTCAGCCAGGAGTTCTTCCTGCTCCCGGTCGGAATAGGTGTACCAGATGTCTTTTCCTCTTTTTACCCGGAAAAGAGGTGGCTGAGCGGCATATACGAACCCGCCTTCAATCAGGGATTTCATGTAACGATAGAAGAAGGTGAGGAGCAGCGTCCGGATGTGGGCGCCGTCGACATCGGCATCGGTCATGATGATAATCTTGTGATAACGGAGATTGTTGATATCGAAGTTGTCATCAATGCCACAGCCGAATGCGGTAATCATATTCTTAATCTCATCGGAATCCAGCGCTCTGGCGCGGCTGGCTTTCTCGACGTTCAGAATCTTACCACGGAGCGGCAGGATGGCCTGGCGCGCTCTGTCGCGGCCTTCCTTGGCGCTACCGCCGGCGGAATCTCCCTCGACCAGGAAAATCTCGCAGATTTCCGGATCCTTCTCGGAGCAGTCAGCCAGCTTACCCGGGAGGGACGTGCTCTCCAGGACGTTGCTCTTACGGGAGGCCTCTCTGGCCTTGCGGGCCGCCTCTCTGGCGCGGGAAGCGTTCACGCACTTCTCCACAATTTTCTTTGCCTGTGCCGGGTGCTCGTCGAGGTAGAAGGTGAAATATTCATTCATGCTGCTCTCGACGAATCCGCGAACCTCACTGTTGCCGAGCTTCGCTTTGGTCTGCCCCTCGAACTGCGGATCCGTCAGCTTGACGCTGACAATCGCGGTGATGCCTTCGCGGCAGTCATCGCCGGTCAGCGCATCATCCTTCTCCTTGAGTTGCTTGCTTCGACGAGCATAATCGTTGATGGTACGGGTGATGGCGGATTTGAGACCCTGCAGGTGGAATCCACCCTCAATCGTATTGATGTTGTTGGCATACGAGCTGACGTTCTCGTTGTAACTCGTAGTGTACTGGAGTGCCACTTCCACTTCGTACTCTCTGCCGGTCGCTTCGTCCTTCTTCTGGTTCTCGAAATAGAAGATATCATCATTGATGGTCTTCTTGTTCTTATTCAGGAAGTGAACGAATTCCTTAATGCCGCCTTCGTAGCAGAAGCTATCCTTCTGCTTGCGACCCTCCCGCTTGTCCTCGATGGAGATGCGAAGTCCCTTGTTCAGGAACGCCATCTCTCTCATGCGGGTGTGGAGTGTATCGTAATCGTAGACAGTGTCGTCGAAAATCTCCGGATCCGGCCAGAACGTCGTCTTCGAACCAGTTCCCTTGGCGTCTCCCAGCACCTTCAGCTCCGACACATCCTTTCCCTGGAAGTATTC
>CAVGMK010000008.1:0-6999 GCA_963630135.1 Oscillospiraceae bacterium | reverse complement strand
GATGCCCTTCGCCCGCGCGATGGATGTGGCATCCTTGTGAAGGATGAAAGCCTTAATCTGGTTCGCCGAGCCAATGGACATGATGGCCAGCGCCGCCTTCGGGCCCACGCTGTTCACGGTCAGCAGCAGCTCGAAGAGCCCAAGCGCATCCCGGTCGGTGAAACCATAGAGCGCCATTCCATCGTCCTTGACCTGCATGTAGGTATGCAGCTTCACGATATCTCCCTCGCGGGAATTCAGCACCGGCGAGGTATCAGACACGAAGATGCGGAATCCGATTCCGCCCTCGGTCTCCACCACCACGGCGCCCTTGTCATAATAGAGATATTCTCCTTTGATGTGTCGAATCATTTAATCACCCTGTTGTTTCTCGAATGAGCATGACAGATAGCGGCAGCCACCGCGTCCGCGGTGTCGTCGGGTTTCGGGACTTCGGGCAGGTTGAGAATTACTTTTACCATATTCTGCACCTGCTTCTTCTCCGCCCGGCCATAGCCTACCAGCGCCTGCTTGATCTGGAGCGGCGTGTACTCCGCCACCGTAAGGCCGTTCTGCTCACACGCTAATAAAGCGACCCCCCGGGCTTCCCCTACTTTGATCGCTGTTGTCGTGTTACTATTAAAAAAAAGTTCCTCTATGGATGCCTCTTCCGGCTGGTAGCGCTGTATCACCTCATTGAGGCCATCGTACAGCTGGCGAAGCCGCTGGGGCATCGGTGTGTGGGCTTCCGTCTCGATGGAACCGTAATCGACGGTCTGGAAACGGTTGCCGTTGAAGTCCAAGATGCCATATCCCATGATGGCATATCCCGGGTCAATTCCAAGTATTCTCATATGTCTTACTCCTAGGGGCTATTCTACCAAAAAACCATGCTTTTGTCTATTGTAGCGGGCGGCGGAGTGGATGGTGCATTCGCATTCTCATTCCCGCCTCGTAATGCCCCCGGTTTATAAACATTATGCATAAAAATAAATCTTTATTCATTTCGAGAAGCGAGTATGATATACTCTAGTTAACTATATTTCAGGAGGCATTCATGCGTTATTCCAGACAGAACAAGATTCTCGAAATTATCTCCAAGAACGATGTAGAAACACAGGACCAGCTCCAGGATCTCCTGCAGCAGGACGGATTCTCCGTCACCCAGGCCACGATTTCCCGGGACATCAAGGAACTCCAGCTGGTGAAGGCGCTCTCGTCGAACGGCAAGTATAAATATACAGCCGGGAAGTATGACGAGCAGCCGATTTCGGATCGGTTCATTAAGATTTTCCGGGAGACCATTACTTCTACGGCCAAGGCCGGCAACCTGATTGTGGTGAAGACGCTTTCCGGCTGCGGCAACGCGGCAGCAGAGGCGATTGACTGTCTGGAGCTGGAACACGTCATCGGCACCGTGGCCGGGGACAACACCATGCTCCTGATTGTGGACGACGAGAAGAATACCGATGAGATCATGGATCTTTTCAAGAATATGATTGCAAAGAGGAATCGAAATGCTTAATCGAATTGTCATCGACAACTTTGCTACCATCGAGCATCTTTCCTTCGATCTGGAGGAAGGGCTCAACATCATCACCGGTGAGACCGGTGCCGGAAAATCCGTTCTGGTAGAAGCCATCAGCACAGCCCTCGGCGGTCGTGCTGATATTTCTATGGTCAGAAATGGTACGAGTAAGGCCACCATTCAGATTGCCGGTACCTTAGGAGACGAAGACGTCATCATCGTCCGGGAGCTGATGGCTTCCGGAAAGAGCATCTCCAAGCTGAATGGCGAGATGGTCACGCTGGGGCAGCTTCGCACCTTCTGCCAATCCTTCGTGGACATTCACGGCCAGTATGATAATCAGGTGATTCTGGATCCGCAGAACCACCTCTCCATCACCGACCGGTTCCGCCACAAGGCACTGGAACCGGAGCTGGCGAAGCTCTCGAATCTCTACCAGGAATATGCTGAGAGCCGCCGGGCCTACCAGCAGCTTCAGAAGGAGGAAGCGGAATCCCTGCGGCAGCAGGACTACTACCGCTTCGAGTCCGAATATATCGAGAAGCTGAATCTCTATGAGGGCGAAGACGAAGAGCTTCATGAAGAGCTGGAAATCATGAAGAACAGCGAGAAGATTTTCTCCGCTGTGAATGAAGCCTACCGGCGAATCTACGAGGACGACGAATCGGTACTCAGCGGTCTCCAGTCCGCGATTCAGCATCTGCAGGATATCGCTTCTCTCAGCGAGGATTACGAGAATCAGGTGCAGACGCTGAATGACAGCTACTACGCCATCGCGGATGTATCGGATGCGCTGCGAGACCTCCGTTCCTCCATGAATTATTCGGATGAAGACATTGATCGCACCTCGGAGCGGCTTAGCATTATCGAGGACGCGAAGAGGAAGTACCGGATGAGCGTTCCGGAGATTATCGCTTACGGAAGTGAGATGGCGGAGAAGCTCCGCGTCATCGAGAATTTCGATGTCGAGATGGAAGCCCGGAAGAAGGCGATGGATGCGGCGTATAAGAAGCTCCAGGAGCAGGCCGATATCGTCAGCAGGATGCGCCAGGAGAATGCCGCACTTCTGAAGGCGGCAGTCACGAGAGAATTGCAGGATCTGGCTTTTGCCAATTCCGATTTCGATATTGAGATTCAGCGCCTCCCGGAGATTGGGCCGCTGGGTTACGATACGATGGAATATATGATATCCACCAATCCGGGGGAACCGCTTCGCCCGCTGTCCCGAATTGCCTCCGGCGGTGAAATTTCCCGAATCATGCTGGCATTCAAACACATCATCGGGGATAACGACGCGGTGGAGACCATGATTTTCGACGAGATTGACACCGGCATCAGCGGCCGCACCGCGCTGGTGGTGGGCAAGAAGATGCGGGAGATTGCCGGACATCATCAGATTCTCTGCATCACGCACCTGCCGCAGATTGCGGCCTACGGCGACGCGAACTTCCAGATTCAGAAGGATATCAGCGACAGCAAGACGCATACGAGCATCGTCCGCTTGGATGAGGGAGGCAAGCTTCACATGCTGGCCGGCATGATCAGCGGCGACGCGGACAGCGCCAGTGCGCTGGAAGCCGCACGGGAGTTGAATGACGCAGCAAAGATGGTGAAGCATTAGAAGATGTAAGAAATAAGTCGTCAAAGACAATAGAAGAAACCAGAAATGAAGATTAGACGATGAGAGATTTCCCACCCGGGAAATGAATCACACGAACCAGAGAAACGCCAACCCGCGCTTGCACGGATTGGCGTTTCTCGTATTTACTCGTATTTATACGTTATCTTGTTCAATTCGTTATGGCAGACTTCTGGCTGAACCTCTAGTGATCTAATAGCAGGAACGTCTCCAGCGCCGCCCGAGCATCCAGATTGCCGTTCTTCACATCCCGGTCGCAGTTGTATAGACGGATGAGGAGTTCTTTCAACCGGGCGTGATCGAAATGACGCGCGGCCTTGTACGCATTCTGGAAGCGGTATTTGTTCACGCCCAGCGCTTCCACCATGGCATTCATGGAGATGCCCTTCTCTTCCATCACCTGCGCGTCATACATCATCTCGAACTGTGAGGTCAGCGTGCCGATAATCTGGAATGGCTTCCCGGTCTGGTTATCGTCTTCGGCCAGGGCATGCTCCGTAATCGTGATGGCCTTCTTCCGGTCGCCGATGACCATCGCATCGATTAGATGGAAGATGAACTTGTCGGCATCGCCGGCAATCAGGTCATCGATGTGCTCCCGGGTGATTTCTTCCCCCTCTGCAGAGGTGATAATCTTGTTCAGGTCATTATCCAGATTGTCGAGGCGATAGACGCTGTCCTTGTTGTAGTAACCGGTCATCTCAATCAGGTATTCGAGTTCCCGCTTGTTCATCGTCTTGCCGGCGCCCTTGACCCGCTTGCCGATGAACCCAATCAGCTCCGGGCGCGACAGCGTATTCATCTCGTAGGCGGAGGCTTTGTCGAGGACTTTCTTCCCGAAGGCAACGATATTTCCTGCATATTTCGCATCGACCACCATCACAATCAGCCCATCCGGATTCGTTCCCGCAGCGAACTCCAGGAAGCGCTTTCCTTCGGTCTTCTGCAGTTCCTTCTCTTCTTCCTTGAGCTTATTGCCACCCGAAATCATCCATGGATGATTTCGGATAATCAGCACCCGCTGCCCCGGAAACATGGAAGGCGTCCTCGCCATGCCCATGATTTCGTCCAGGCTCACTTCATCTCCGTCGAACTCCCGGATGTTCTCTGTCCGGAATTCCTTCCCTGCGTACTTGTCGCAAATCTCTTCCAGTGCCCAGCGAATCAGCAAATTCTCCGGGCCGTAGAGGACCACGACGTTGTGGAACATGTTCTTCCTGCAATCTTTGTTGAAATCCTTATATGACATTCTTCTTTCATCCTGTCTGTATTTTCTGTATCTATTTTTTCTATTTGTTATTTATTCGGGGGTCCGATTTCATGCAATCGTTCCCTATATTCACGGATACTCCTTCATTTCGCTTATTTCGCGGAGAAATTTCTTCCGTAAATTCTGAAGAGTGTGATTCCATTCGAGTTCAATCGATTGGATTAAACAGTCATTTCAATCATCCGGTCGACCTGCAGCCGATTCGAATTCCACCGGCTCACCTGCAGCCCGATGGCGCCGTGAAGATCCGTGCGGTAGATGGAAATACCCCGTTTCGTCAGCTTCTCGATGGTCTCCGCGTGCGGGTGGCCGTAAAGATTCCGGCTTCCCACCTGAATGACGGCGATTCGGGGCGCTACCGCATCCAGAAATTCGTCGCAGCTACTGCTGTGGCTGCCGTGATGCGCCACCGCCAGCACATGGCAACGCAGCTCGTCGGTTCCCGCGTAGTATTGTACCACATCCCGTTCGCCGGCCTCAAGGATGTCGCCGGTCACCAGAATCCGAAGGCCCCGGTATTCAATGCGGTACACGCCGGTCATCTCGTTCTCATCCAGTTCGCTGGTATCACTGGCATCACCGTTTTTCCCGGCATTCGAGGATGCCGTCTGGGAAGCACCGCTCGGCGGCCACAGCACCTTGATGGACAGCTCATCCGAAATATGAAGCGTCTGCCCCATCTCCAGGAATTTGGCGCTTGCCGGCGTCTCGCTAAGGCCTCGGTACACCGACGGCACGGCGAAGTTCTCAATGGGGAAATCCGCCGACAGCTCCTTGACCCCTTGGAAATGATCCATATGAAGATGGGTGCATATCGCATAATCCAGCGAAGTCACCCCATTCCCGAGGAAGTACGGCTCCAGCACCTTCTCCCCTACGCTGTAATTCGCATTCCCGCCGCCGTCAATCAGGACATTCCGGCCGCCCGAGCGAAGATGAATTCCGGCGCCCTGCCCCACATCCACGAAGACCACGCCATCATTCCCCAGCGGATTCCGGAACCCCCACATCACCATCATCGCCGGAATCAGCAGGATGACAAGCGTCTTCCGAAGCGCTCGGTAATCCTTCCGAAGAATCAATATCCGGAACCATTCGGAATTCCCGAAGAGCATCCCGCCGTAGAGCAGAATCAGCAACCCCACACCGGCGGACGGCAGCATGGCCGAGAACGTCCCGTCGAAATATAACAGCCGGTTCAAGCGAATCAGCAGTTCCGTCATCAGCGTCAGACAGCGCACCGGAAAGTCCCCCATCGACACCACACTTCCGATGAGGAACAGCACCACGCCGCACGGCACCAGCACGGAGGCGAGAAAAATAACCGGGATGTTGATGGCTATCGTCAGCGGATTGAACCGGTGGAAGGAATAGACCTGAATCGGAATCATAATCAGCTGGACCGAGAGCATCGCCGCCAGCCCCTTCCCCACGAAATGACTCAGCGGCCCGGTGAGGAACGCCATTCCCACAATCGCGAGAAAAGACATCAGAAACCCGGTCTGGAACAGGAAATACGGCCGCACCAGGAGCATCATCATCGCTGACGCCGCCGTTCCCGTGGTCAGGTCGAAAGGCCGCCGCAGATACATGCTGCTCATGGAGAGAATCGCAATCAGCACCGCCCGAATCGTCGATGCACTCCAGGATGTAATCTCTCCATACAGGATTAATACGCCAAAAATAGCCACCGTCACCTTCCAATACTTCCGATTCCGCGCCAGTACTGTCAGGAGGGCAATCAGGAAGCCCACGTGAAGACCGCTCACCGCAAGGATGTGCGCCGTGCCATTCTCCGAGAATTCCGTATAGATTTCCTCATCTAGCTCGCTTCGTTCGCCGAAGAGAATGCCGCGAAGGAAGCCGCGGACCTCCGAATTATCCCGGAAGTATTCAAGGAAATGATTCTGAAGCCGCACCAGCATCCGGTCGAAACGGTATCCCGACTCGTTCGAAAGGGAGATGGCCCGAATGCTCTTCGCCGTCATCGTGTAGACGATACCCTTCGTCTTGAGATACAGCCGGTAATTGAAGCAGTTCGGGTTCCGCTGCCCATCCGGAATCCGCAGTTCGCCGCGAACCTCCGCAAGCGTGCCGACGAGCAGTATCTCCCGGTCCTCGGAATAGTCCTTGCAGAGAATCTTTCTTTTACCCGAAGGAAGCTGCGCTTCGGCGATATAGTCGGTGTGCTCGTCATACTCTTGCACCTTGAGAATGCGCACGGATATCGTGCCCTGGCTATCCGTCTCGCAGAGGGCGTCGCTGACGTAGAGGCGATTGAAATGCAGGGAGAACAGCAGGAAGCCGCACAGCATCATGCCGGTCATTCGCCAGAGCTGGCGGCGGAGGAGGCCGTAATGGCGGCCAACTTCCAGGTACAGCAAAGCGACCGCGCCGGAAGTCGCGAGGAGCAGCAGAATTCCTTCCGCGATTCGGTCCTTCTCCCAGCACAGATACCCCGCAGTGATTCCTGCCATCATCATTCCCGTGTAGAGCATCAGCATTCGGCGATTCATATTTCATTCCTGTAGAACGCCGAATGGGCCGTTTCTGTTTCCATTCGGCGTAGAGAATTTGTAGTGG
>CAVGMK010000007.1:0-4138 GCA_963630135.1 Oscillospiraceae bacterium | reverse complement strand
CGAGAACCTGATGAATCCTTGCGCCGAGGTGAGCGGATACTGCGAACCTGGGGTGCCGAGGGGTGCAGAGGAGCAGAGTAATCGAATAATAGAGACATCGGGAAATCAGAATCACAGAAAGGAAATATATCATGGCAAGAGTATATACATCCGCAGATCAGCTCGTTGGCGGCACACCGCTTCTGGAGCTGACGAACATCGAGAAGCAGCTAGGACTGAAGGCGAGAATCCTGGGCAAACTAGAATACCTGAATCCGGCCGGATCCGCCAAGGACCGCATCGCAAAGAGAATGATTGAGGACGCCGAGGCAAGCGGCGCACTGAAGGAAGGTTCCGTCATCATCGAGCCGACTTCCGGCAACACCGGCATCGGCCTGGCATCCATCGCCGCAGCGAAGGGCTATCGCACCATCATCGTTATGCCGGAGACCATGTCCGTGGAACGCCGTCAGCTGATGAAGGCCTATGGCGCAGAGCTCGTGCTGTCCGACGGTTCCAAGGGTATGACCGGTGCCATCGAGAAAGCGGATGAGCTGGCGAAGGAGATTCCGGGCAGCTTCATCCCGGGTCAGTTCGTGAACCCGTCCAACGCGGCGGCACATCGCGAGACCACCGGACCGGAAATTTACGAGGATACCGATGGCGAAGTGGATTTCTTCGTTGCGGGTGTCGGTACCGGCGGCACCATTACCGGCGTAGGCGAATATCTCAAGAGCCAGAAGCCGGAAGTCCAGATTGTTGCCGTAGAGCCGGCAACCTCCGCCGTCCTTTCCACCGGCGTGGCAGGTTCGCATCAGATTCAGGGCATCGGCGCCGGCTTCGTACCGGAAGTGTTGAACACCGAGATTTACGATGAAATTATCCCAATCAGCAATGAAGCCTCCTACGAGTATGGCCGCCTGGTTGGAAAGAGCGAGGGCGTACTGATTGGAATTTCCTCCGGTGCAGCACTGGCGGCTGCAGTAGAGGTGGCGAAGAGACCGGAGAACGAGGGCAAGACCATCGTTGTGCTCTTCCCGGATACTGGAGACAGATATCTGTCTACCCCGCTGTTCGAGGCGTAGCATTCGGAATGGATAGCGCATCCATCCGGTAGAATGAATTCGTCAGACTGAAGATGACAATAATTCGCGGGATGTAATGAGCGAATTCCCTCTTGCGTATGAGATGGCAATCTACAGGCGGCAAACTATGGGATGGCGCGTAGCATTCATAGAATCAGAAGCATAATATAACGTAGGCAGAATAGGTTCATTCAGACGAATCTATTCTGCTTTTTTCCAATGAATCGAAAGTAAGGTGAGGTCTATGTTGGTATCGACGAGAGGCAGGTATGCGCTTCGCGTAATTATCGATCTGGCGGAGAACAGCGCGAATGGCGAGTACATCCCGATGAAGGATGTGGCCGCGCGGCAGGATATTTCGCTGAAATACATCACGAAGATTATGCCAGTGCTGACCGGCGGCAGACTGGTGGAAGGCGTTCACGGTAAGGGCGGCGGGTACCGCCTGGTGAAGGCGCCACAGGACTGCACCGTCGGGGAGATTCTGCGTCTCACGGAAGGGACGCTGGCGCCCATCAACTGCAGTGAGCTCTGCTCGACCCCTTGTAAGAACGCGGCGGATTGCCGGACGCTCGCCATGTGGCGTGGCCTGAACGACCGGATTGAGGAATATCTGGATGGCGTGACAGTGGCGGATTTGATGCGGTAGAAATAACCCTGGCCTTGCCATTATAACGGCCAACCGTTATAATATGTGCAGAAGTAGGTGATGAATTATGATGATAAAGAACATTCTGGCAGAACGGAACATGACAATCTATCGCTTGGCAAAGACATGTGATATTCCTTACGCTACATGCAATGATATTGTTAATGGCAAGGCGCAACTTGAAAAGTGTAGTGCAGAGACTGTATATAAGATTGCTCGCGCCCTGAATACCTCTGTGGAAACGCTTCTTGCACCGTACCTCATGAAGCGAAGCAGCTTCGAGAATTTCAAAAGTGCGATATGTCACCGGTTGAAGGAACTGGGGGACATTGATTTCATCATGGATGTACTGGAAAGCGGGGATATTCGTACATACTATGATTGCGAGTGGTTCCCGGAGAGCTTATATCTTCTTGCCATGCTGGATTATATCAGTCGTGAGAATAATATCCCACTTTGCGAAGAGTACGATGATATCCGTCAATATAGTCTGGAAAAGCCAATCTATCCGACAAGTATCCTTGCAATGTCTCTTGCTTCCGGAAGTCGGACGCCGCTTGAAGATGCAGCAAATGATTCCATCCCGGAATTCAGAAGATTCAATATTATCGAAAATGAGGTAAGAAATGTCATCTGATAATCCCATTGAATTCACCAAGGATAACATAGATACTTATTTGAAAGAAGTTGCTAAAGAGTATCGCAAGCAGGTCGGAAAGAACATGCCGGCAGAAATAATCCTAATTGGCGGAGCTTCCGTGCTTGTTAATTATGGCTTCCGGGATATGACAACAGACATTGATGCAGTTATTCATGCATCGTCTGTCATGAAGGAGGTTATCAATCATGTGGGGGATCGATATAACTTACCGAACGGTTGGCTCAATCAGGATTTTATCCGGACGGAATCCTATTCGCCTCGTTTAATTCAATTTTCAGAATACTACAAGACCTATTCTAATGTACTTGCGATTCGAACGGTAGCGGCAGAATACCTGATTGCAATGAAACTTCGGTCGGGACGACAGTATAAGAGAGATCTTTCCGATGTGCTTGGCATTCTGACAGAGCATGAGAAAATGTCGAAGCCTATTTCAATGAAGCAAATTCAAGAGGCTGTGATTAATCTTTACGGAGAATGGGAAGCATTACCGGAAGGTTCGAGAAACTTCATTGCAAATGTCATGCAGAATGGAAACTTCGAGCAGCTATATGCCCAGACGGTGAGAGGAGAGACTGAAACGCAGAAGCTTCTGATACGATCTGAACAGAATTACCCAGGCGTGACAGGACAGAACAACGTGGATCGCATTGCGGAGACACTTCAGAGAAAGGAAAGCCTTGCGTCCATCTTGATAAAGCTACGCGAGAAAAGAGCCGAATTGACAGAGTCAGACGACAGGTCGGCAAAAGACTAGACGAAAGCCCCACCCAAAGGATCGGGAGGCGGCAATCCGGATACGCATCCCCGCGTCTATTGTTGATTCCTCCCCATCGTGATATTATTAAAGGGCGAATGCCGTTCGGCATTTGCCCATATTTATTGAGGAGAATTCCGGATGACCAATCAAATGGAACGTAACAATATAGCACAGAATAAGGCGCCGAACCGGACCGCCCGCCGAATCCGAATCGTCATCATCGTGCTGGCCATTGCGGCAGCGATGACCACCTTCTTGTACAACGAAAGCTGGAATTCGGAGAGTGACGCGGTCACGAGCGCCAGCAAGAACCAGACCCGGAGCGAGAATGTCATATCGGACTGGGAGTATACCCGGGATGGTATTGCCCTGCCGGAAGAGGGGGACTTCAGCGAAGTGATATTTCAAGCCGGCGGAAGCAAATACCGTCTCCTACAGAACAACCGGGAACGTGCGGAAGGCGCCGCGCTGGTGCTTCCGTGCGATAAGCAATCGGCATCTTATCAGGAAGCCGTTCAGAAGGTGAAATCGTACCTGGAAGCAGAAGGCTACGAGGTGCAGGTGAAGAACGTGACGCAGGCCCGGATGCTATCCATCGTGCATGCCGGCCGGTTCGACTACTTCCTGATGAGTGAGGAGGCGAAATAATGCGGAGATTCAATATTATCCTGACGGAGCTCGCCATCCTGCTGGTGGTGGCGCACGCCTTCATGGCCTCGATTCAGGTTCTCGGTATCAGCACCATCAGCATCTACACCCTGCCATACGCATTGCTTGCTGTCGTGCTGGTGCACGCCATCCTGAGCATCGGACTCACCGCCCGCGCCATCCGAAGCGGCCGGGCGAGCGGCCACTGGTACGCGCGCCAGAACGCGGGCTTCTGGACGATGCGCATTTCCGGCGTCGCCATCCTGATATTCCTGCTGTTCCATGTGTTCAATTACATGGACATCGTGAATGGCGTGTTCTATATGCGCGAATTCCAGCTGGGGAACCTGCTGATG
>CAVGMK010000006.1:0-3836 GCA_963630135.1 Oscillospiraceae bacterium | reverse complement strand
CGGAAAAGCTTCGTGAAATGGGATTCACCGTCCTGCCATCGAAGGCGAACTTTGTTTTTGCCAAGCACAACCAGATTGATGGAGATACACTGTATCAGAAGCTGAAAGATAATGGAATTCTCGTTCGTCATTTCTCCACAGAGCAGATCAAGGATTATGTTAGAATCACGATAGGACTCAAGGAACAGATGGACATTCTGTTCGAGAAATTGGAGAAGATTCTGCAGGAGGTATAATCATGAGAAATGCAGAAGTGAACCGGGAAACCGGCGAGACGAAAATTCAGCTTTTCCTGGACCTGGATGGAACGGGCAAAAGCAATATCGATACCGGCATTGGTTTTATGGACCACATGCTGACACTGCTGGCGAAGCATTCCGGCTTCGACTTGATGGTGCACTGTGACGGCGATACCTACGTGGATGACCACCATTCCGTGGAAGACATCGGCATCAGCCTGGGACAGGCTTTCGCGGAAGCAATTGGGGATAAGCGCGGTATCTATCGCTACGCCGACACAACGCTGGCGATGGACGAGGCACTGATTCTCACATCGGTGGACATTTCCGGCCGTTCGTATCTGGCATACAATATGGACATCCCGACGGAGAAGGTGGGCACCTTCGATACGGAACTTGCCGAGGAATTCATCTTGGGTTTTGTGCGAAATGCCAATGTAACGCTGCACATCCGCCAGCTTGCCGGAACGAACAGCCACCACATCATCGAGGGCATGTTCAAGTCCCTGGCGCACACGCTCCGCAAGGCGGTGGCGTTCGACGAGCGTTTTCGCGACGAGATTCCATCCACCAAAGGCATCCTGACTGAGAACACTTTCGAGGAAGAGTTCTTCCTGCCGGACACGCGGCAGACGCCGGCATCCTCGGCGGGTTCTAATGGCTCTACGGCTAGGGCGGCTTCTCCGGTGATGCCGCAGAACGCTGCGGCATCTTCACGCGCAGGTGTGTCGATGGGTATAACGAATTCGCCTTCGGGGCCCCAAATAGATTCGCAGCAGCCGGTTGTCTCCCGAGGACTCGGAGACGGAAGCTACGCGAAGGGCATCGCCAAAGGCGTGACCCAGGCGCTGAATCGCGAGGAATATGAGCGGTTCTCCCTACTGGATGATAGCGAGGCGGATGTGTTGAATGCCGCTACAGGCGCCGGTACGGGAGCGGCCGGAAATGTTTCCGGTAATGCTACCGGTAACGCTGCAGGCGCAAGAAATAACGCGGCCGCAAGAGGCCTGGCAGGTGGCGCACAGAGCGGTGCGCAGACTGTTGCAGGCTCAGCGAATGGTGCGAATGCGGCGAATACCGTGCAGGCAAGAGGTCTGAATACTTCGAGAAATAGTGGCGGCTCTGCTGCCAGTACCGGTGGTGCAAGTGCGGCGCCGGCTACTCACGAGAAGCTGTCACTCAAAGACCGCGTGCTGAGACGGAATGCCGTCGATGATGTGACGATGGTACAGAGCTCGGTGCTGCAGCGTTCGCAAGGACAGCGGTCGGCCGGCTCGAAGGAACTGGACCAGACGAGAACGTCGATTTCCGGGAGCAATAGCCGGGAATCGAACCGCAAGCTGTCGTCGACGGAGGCGCTGGAGAAGGAGCTGCAGGAGAAGGGTCTTCTATAGCGAAGTGAATAGGAAATCCTCAGGCGAAAGAGACGAAAGAATTGCAGAGGATGGTCCGCGGGGAGCACGTCGGCAATTTGTCCGGATTGCCATGCCGGTGCATATCATGCCGGGAGCTTGAACTTCCGCGAAGGGCGCCGGATGGAAGGCGAAGGCGAACCAGAAAGGGTTATTGAAAATGATTAAAATAATTGATTACGGTGTGGGGAATCTCTTCTCGTTGAGATCCTCCCTGCATGCCCTGGGAATTGAAGCGGATTATACCGGGGATCCCTCGGAAATCCGGGCGGCCGACAAATTGATTTTACCCGGGGTAGGAGCATTCCGGGACGCGCGTCAGGCGCTTCGGAATACCGGACTGGACCAGGTGGTCATCGAGGAAGCCGCGAAGGGTAAGCCGCTGATGGGCATCTGCTTGGGAATGCAGATGTTGTTCGAGAAGAGCTACGAATATGGCGAATACGAAGGCCTGGGCCTGATTCCCGGTGAGATTGTCGGCATGGAAGGGCGGATTCCGGCAGACCTGGCGATTCCGCACATCGGCTGGAACGCGCTTCACAAGAAGCGGGAGAGCGAGCTCCTGAAGTATACGAAGGAAGGGGATTACGTGTATTTCGTCCATTCGTATTACGCGGAGACGGCACCGAAGTACCTGCTGGCGACGACGGATTACGGCATTGAGATGACGGCGGCAGTGCAGAACGGCAACGTGTACGGCTGTCAGTTCCATCCGGAGAAGAGCAGCGATGTGGGGCTGGCGATTCTAAGGTCTTTCGACGAACTATAATGACGAGCTGTAGGTATTGACCGGCGGAGACTGGGGCTATTCTTGGATCAGAGAATACCGGAATACAGCAAGAAGCATAGCGACGAAGCGAATGAACTGATACAGGAAGTGCGAAGAACGCTGTAAAGATTGGCACGATGAAGTGAATGGAATGGTGGCAATAGGATATAGCGAAGCGTAAAACTATGAAGTGAATGAAATTGCACGGACAGGGATAAGCGAGTGCGATGAAATGAACGAAGTTGCAGAGATATAGTAGAAGAGCAGCGAAGGGGAGGAATGCGAAATGAATATTTTACCGGCAATTGACTTGTACGAGGGGAAGGCCGTACGGCTGTACAAGGGCGATTACGACCAGATGACGGTGTACGATGAGAACCCGGTGAACACGGCGATGAAGTTCAAGGAAGCCGGCGCGAAGTGGATTCACGTGGTGGATCTCGAGGGTGCCCGGGATGGCGGTACACCGAACATGGACGTGGTGAAGGAAATTATTGACGCCACGGGACTCAAGGTGGAAATTGGCGGTGGTGTCCGCAATATGGATACCATCGAGAAATATATTGAGCTGGGCGCTTCCCGGATTATTCTGGGAACGTCGGCGATTACGAACGAGAATCTGGTGGTGGAGGCAACCCGCCTGTACGGCCGCCGCATCGCGGTGGGTGCGGATGTGCGCGACGGATACGTGGCCATCAAGGGTTGGACACAGAAATCCCTGTATACACTTCACGATTTCTGCCAGAACATGGAGATGAAGGGCGTGAAGTACATCATCTGCACGGATATCTCTAAGGATGGCGCGATGCAGGGAACGAACCGTGAGATGTACAGCAAGCTGATTGATAAATACAACATGCGTTTCATCGCTTCCGGCGGCATCAGCACTCTTGACGACGTACGGGCGCTGAAGGAAATCGGACTCTACGGCGCCATCATCGGAAAGGCGTATTACCAGGGTGCCATCGATATCCAAGAGGCGATTAAGGAGGCTGAATAGCATGATTACGAAGCGGATTATTCCCTGCCTGGATGTCAAGGACGGCAGAGTCGTCAAGGGGGTGAATTTCAAGCACCTCAGCGACGTGAATTCCCCGGTGGAGCTGGCGGCGTACTACACGAAGTGCGGTGCGGATGAGATGGTCTTCTATGATATCACGGCATCTGCAGAGGGCCGGAAGCTCTTCACGGACGTGCTGACGGAAGTGGCGTCGAAGGTCTTCATCCCGCTGACGGTCGGCGGCGGCATCAACAGCCTGGAGGATTTCGACCGCGTACTGAAGTGCGGTGCGGACAAGGTCAGCGTGAACTCCGGTGCCATCCGGAATCCGGAACTGATTACGGAAGCTTCCCGGAAATACGGCGACCAGTGCGTTGTGTTATCCGTGGATGTTGCCCGGGTGGATGGTGTATTCC
>CAVGMK010000005.1:0-22704 GCA_963630135.1 Oscillospiraceae bacterium | reverse complement strand
CCTTAGAGCCGTTCCATCCGGATCGCATCGCATCCCGAATCCTGGGAATGGGCGACATGATGAGCCTGATTGAGCAAGCCGAGAGTTCCTATTCGAAGGAAGAAGCGATGGCGATGGAGGAGAAGCTCCGCAAGAACAAGTTCGACTTAGACGACTTCCTCCAGCAGATGGAACAGATCAATAAGATGGGTGGAATTGCGAAAATCATCAACATGCTGCCAGGGATTTCCGAGCGGGACAAGCAGCAGATGGATTTCGACAAGGGCACCGAGCAACTGAACCAGATGAAGGCGATTATCCAGTCCATGACGAAGGCGGAACGCCGGGATCCATCGATTCTGAATGCCAGCCGCCGGAAGCGCATCGCTGCCGGAAGCGGTCGCCAGGTGTCGGAAATCAACGCTTTGGTGAAGCAGTTCACCGAGATGAAGAAGCAGATGAAAATGTTAAATAACCCGAAAGCCCTCAAGAGAAGCGGCTTATTCCGCGGGTTGAAATAATATGCCGAATCGGTGCGATGACTGACGGAATGCCGGAAGGTATGACGAACTGAATGTCTGACGAATATCGGACGGAATGTCAGAATGAGCGCATTCCGGAATCGCATGCGGAGTCGGGGTATCAAGAAGTAACTAAATTTATTTTTACACAAAACAGGAGGACAAAATGGTAAAGATCAGATTGAAGAGAATGGGCGCACACAAGAAACCTTTCTACAGAGTTGTCGTTGCAGATTCCCGCACACCGAGAGACGGTAGATTTATCGAGGAAATCGGCACATACAATCCGCTGAAGGATCCGGCTGAAATCATCATCGACAACGAGAAGGCTCAGAAGTGGCTGGCTAATGGCGCTCAGCCGACCGATACGGTAAGAGCTCTGCTGAAGAAGTCCGGCGTTGAACTCTAGTAGATCGCGAAGAGAAGGGAATTTCAAATCATGGCTAGTCTAGTTGAAGCAATTGCCAAAGCACTGGTATCTAAGCCTGACGAAGTCGTTGTAACCACGGAGGGTACCGCGAAGAATATGACCGTGTACCTCAAAGTTGCGAAAGATGATATGGGTAAGATCATTGGCAAACAGGGTCGGATTGCGAAGGCTATTCGGACTGTGGTCAAAGCGGCAGCCATCAAGCAGAACATTAAAGTCTCGGTGGAGATCGTAGAGGACTAATATCAGAGTCTGGCAGAAATGATTAATACAAGCATGCAGAGGTTCTATCTGCATGCTTGTTTGCTAGTAGGAATAACGCCACTGCTGATAGAAAGCGCGGCGGGCCGTCATACTTGCACAGAGAAAGTATCTGTGACGGCGAGGCGCGCAGCAGAAGTGCCGAAGCGCAGCAGGCGATGAACATGGACGAGCGGGGAAGAAGCGGATGCCTGATGGGCACGGAGTCACGAACGCCGCGCTTCATGATGGCATATCATGTCATATTGCGGATGAGACACCTTCGATAATAGGAGTGTGCCGCCGCGCTTCCCGGCGGAATCCGATGGAAAATTGCGAGCATGTATTGCAAGCGTGTGTATAGAGAAACAAGGAGAAACTCATGGCATTGAAAGACGATGCGACGATGGTGAACATCGGCCGCCTGACTGCGGCGGTGGGGCTGAAGGGGGAAATCAAGGCGCTGACCTATGCGGAAGATTCGGAAAATCTTCATGAAGGCACCCTCATCTATCTGGAGAGAAATAATACAATAGAGAAGTATACCGTGACATCGGTGCGCTATCAGAAGAACCGCCCCGTGGTTCGCCTGGAAGGCGTGACGGACCGGAACGGTGCGGAAGCGCTTCGGAATATGGAAATCTATATTTCGGAGGACGACCTGGAAGAGCTGCCGGAGGGCGAATATTACATCCGCGACCTGATTGGTTGTCAGGTCTACGACCGCGCCAGCGAGCGGATGCTCGGCGTGGTGGATGATGTGCTCCAGAACACGTCCCAGAGCATTTACCGCGTAATCAGCGAGGACGGGAAGGAAATCCTGATTCCGGCGGTGGAGGCGTTCGAGCGGGAAATCGACTTAGAGCGCGGCGTCATCGAGGTGGAATTGATTCCGGGATTCTTGGAGGACTAGCGAATGATTATCAATATACTGACTCTTTTTCCCGAGATGTTCACCCCACTTAGCCAGAGCATGCTGGGCCGGGCGGCGGAGAATGGCATTCTCGACATCCGCCTCTTCAACATCCGGGATTACACGGAGGACAAGCACAACCGGGTGGATGACACGCCTTTCGGCGGCGGTGCCGGCATGGTGATGCAGGTCCAGCCGATTCTGTCCGCGATGCGCGCGAACAATCTGACGGGCCGCACGCTCTACATGTCTCCACGTGGGCGCATGCTGGATGGCGCGCTGGCGGAAGACCTGTCCGGCGAGGACGAGATTACCATCCTCTGCGGCCACTACGAGGGCGTGGATCAGCGAGCGCTCGACCTGCTCGGCGCGGAGGAGGTCACCATTGGTGATTACATCCTCACGGGGGGTGAGCTGCCGGCCATGGTGCTGGTGGATACGGTGGCGCGCTTCCTGGACGGTGTGCTGGCGGGGGAAGAGTCGGTCAAAGAAGAATCCATCTACTCCGGCCTCCTCGAGTACCCGCACTATACGAAGCCGCGAGAGGTGGAGGGGCTGTCGGTACCCGACGTCCTGGTGAGCGGCAATCATGAGAAAATCGCGCTTTGGCGGTATGAGGAATCCCTGCGGCTGACCAAGGAACGGCGGCCGGATCTCTTCGAGAAGTACCTGGCGAGCGAGCCGGCGCTGTCGAAGAAGGAGCGAAAGATACTGGAAGAAGTTCGAAGCGAGGAGTAATGGCACGCCCGCTGTGACCGAAGTGGCGCCCGGCGAGCGAGCCGGCGAATAATGCGAATATTTAGCAGGTAATGTGTCTGGGACTGTCAGAGTCATAGATTGGTATCTTCCAGATGTTATTATGTCTTGCCTTGAGGACGCCCCCGCTCGCCGGAATGCATCGAAGAAGATGGGCAGACGTTACGAGGAGTCGACGCTGGCGAATAAGGCGAAGCCCCCGCATGTAGTTGTGGTGCAAGCCTGCCGGGGTAAATAGATATTGTATTTAGCCGGTGTTTCGTGTAGAATTGGACAGTAGGAGTGCATATGAAGAAGAAATGGAAATGGCCGGCAGTCTACGCGGTCGCCGTCGTATTTTTAGCGATAATTATCTATGCTGTGCCGTCTCTGATGGGACTTCTTGATGTGACCTACCTTGCCGAATACGGCGAGATTAAAGTGGAAGACAGCGTGGAAGACGCGTGGATTATCCGCGATGACACCGTGTACGGCGCGGACAAGGACGCGAAGCTTGAGACCGTGGCCGAGAGTGGCACGCTCGTGAAGGGGAACGGCCGGGTGCTGAACCTCGAAGAGGGCGGCAGCGGTATCCTGAGCACGAAGTTCGCGAATCTGAAGACCAAGCTGGACGACGCCATGAAGACGTCGGACGGGCTGGCGGGCCGAAGTGGCTACGTCTCCTACACGGCGGACGGATATGAGGCGGAGCTATGTTCCGGCACGATGGACGAGCTGACCGAGAAGCAGCTGAAGAAGGTGGACAACGATAGCGTGAACCTGAAGGCGAGCTCGTGTCATAAGGGTCAGGCGCTTTTCCGGATTACGAAGAATGGCGCTTGGTGGCTGATTTTCTTTACCGATAAGAGTGGGTCGGAGAAGTATACGGAAGGCAGTTCCGTGCAGACGACCATTAATGATGTGACACTGGACACGAAGGTGCGGTCCGTGGAGGCTTCGGGGGATGACCGGTACCGGGTCATCCTGACCTGCAAGGAATACAACGAGGTCTATCTCAGCAATCGCCGGGTGAGCATTACCAACATGACCGAGAATGACACCGGCCTGCTGGTGGAAGTGGACAGCATCGTGACAATTGATGACCAGCAGGGCGTGCTGGTCAAGGATAAGGTGGGCAAGTTCCACTTCACGCCGATTCAGATTATCGCCTCCGACGGGGACAAAGCCAGCGTCTATGAGGATCTCTACATGAACGACCAGAGCGAGTTCGTGGAGACCATCAGCAATTATGACGAGATATTGAAGTCTCCGAGCAAGAGCGATATCGAGAAAGCGAAAGAGAACATGTAGCGGTGCAATCCATGTGCACCAATGCATGAAATGATATAGATATACAGGAGCAGAACACAAGAATGAGCATTAGCGAGAATTACCGTGAAATACTTCGGCGCAAGAACGAAGCCGCTATCCGGAGCGGAAGGAACCCGGAGGACGTGCTTCTTCTCGCCGTGACCAAGCTTCACACCGTGGAGGAAATCAACGAGGCCGTCCTTGCCGGCGCCACGGATGCTGGCGAGAACCGCGTCCAGGAGCTTCTGGAGAAGTACGGCCGGACGCTTCAGCCGCTGAAATGGCACCTGATTGGCCATCTCCAGACGAACAAGGTCAAGAGTATCATCGACAAGGTCGTGATGATTCACTCGGTGGATTCCCTCAAGCTCGCGAATGAAATCAGCAAGCGCGCCGCTGCGCAGGATCTCGTCATGGACATCCTGATTGAGATTAACATCGGCATGGAGGAATCCAAGAGCGGGATTCCGGCTGCGGATGTGGATGATTTGGTCAAAAAAATTGTTACAGAATGCGACCACGTCCGGGTACGCGGAGTGATGTGCGTACCGCCATACGGCGAGGATCCGGAGGTCTCCCGGAAGTACTTCAAGGAGACGAAGGCTATTTTTGACCGGCTACAGAAGATGGATCTGCCGGCAGAGCGGGCATGCATCGATACGCTGTCGATGGGCATGTCGGGGGATTTCGAGGTGGCCATCGAGGAAGGCGCGACCATCGTGCGTGTGGGCAGCTCGATTTTCGGCAAGAGAAATTACCGTTAACAGGGATAGAGTTAACAGATGATAATTACAGCATGATAGTTCATGGGAAACGGAGGAAATACGATGGGTTTTATGGACAAGCTCCAAGGCGTCCTGGGAATTGATGATGATTACGATGAAGAGGAAATAACCAAAGAAGAAATTGAGGCGGAGAAGGCGCAGATGGCGGCAGCCCGTGGGGAGTCCATCAAGATGGAACACGTGGAGCCGGCACCGACCGGTATCAATTACAAGCGCGAGTATGAGAGCATTGCGCCGCAGATGTCGAGAGGTTCGATGAACAAGAATTACTCGATGAACGGAACCGCGCCGTTCAAGATGCTGGTAATTGAGCCGAAGTCCTTCGATGAGTGCACGACGCTGGTGGACAACCTCAAGTCCCGGAAGCCGGTCATCATCAATCTGGAAAGAGTGGAGACGGATCTGGCGAAGAAGATGTTCGATTTCCTGAGTGGTGCGACCTATGCGCTGAACGGCAATGTGCAGCGGGTAACCGCGAATATCTTCATTTTCGCACCGGCCAACGTGGATATCGCAGCGAAGATGAACAACCGCGATACATCGGCACAGCCGGCCGCCCGCGTTTCCAAAGATAAGAGTCCGTGGGAGTAGTCGATGGCAGTAATTCTAATTCGAGCAATCAGCTGGTTCGCTGAGATATTGATTATGATGCTGTTCATCCGGTGTATTCTGAGTTGGTTCGCCCAGTCGCCGGCATCGCCGTTGTTCAATGCATACGGGATTCTGGTGCAGCTGACAGAGCCTTTCGTGGCTCCTTGCCGGAAGCTGCTGTCCGGGTTCAACACGGGAATGTTCGATTTCTCCGTGCTGCTGGCGTTCTTTCTCATTGAGTTCGTGGAGAGAGTATTGATTGTAATCATCAATATGCTGCTGGGCTAGACCCAGACCGAGCAGATGAACAGACACATCATATGAGGAATAGAACCGTATAGATGAAAAGCTGCGTGCGGAAAGCTGCGTGCAAGAGACACGTGCAAAAAGATACGAGCAGACGAATAGTGTGCAGATGAATAGAAAGGAAAGGTCATCACGATGATAACGCCAAATGATATTGACAAGAAAGATTTCACCAGAGATAAGAAGGGCTACAATTCCAGAGAGGTCGATGAGTTCCTGGACCTGATTATTGTCGATTACGAGAAGTGCCTTGCGGACAACAGAAGCATGGCGCACAAGATTAAATATCTGGAGAAACAGCTGGAAGAGGCACAGAAGACGGATAATGCGATGCTCGATACGCTGGAGACTGCCAAGAGACTGATGGCCGACATCTCTGCCAGCGCAGAGAGAAGAGCAGAGCTGATGATTCGCGATGCAGAGCTGGAAGCAGAGACTATGGTTCTGGATGCGAAGGCAACGGTTCGCAAGCTCAACGAGGAGCATAAGCTGCTCAAGGGTAAGGTAGAAAGACTGAAAGCCAACTACAGAAGACTCCTGGAAGAAGAGCTCAGTGATATCGATACGGATCCGTATGGCATGGAAGCAGATCTTGACAGAAGCGACCTGAAGGAGATTGACAAGGCTTTCGAGGACGAACCGGATACATTAAGCCAGGAGACGCTGGTAGCACCTTCTCACAAGGAGAAAGTAGCGGCTGCTTCGGCACCGGTAGCGTTGAAGGAAGCACCGAAGGCCGCACCGGCTGCAGAGCCGGCACCGGTGAAGGATCCGATGCATGCGACGGTAGCAGACCTGTCGGATAGCCTCAAGAAAATCGCAGAAGATAAGACGGTAACGGACGGAACGATTATTCTGAAGTAAAGATGATAGAGTTTGTAATTATTCCGATTGTGGTCGCCTTGGATCAGGCGACCAAATGGTACATACGTGCGAACTTTAGAGTTGGAGAGACGCTCCCACTGATTCCGGACATATTGCACATCACGTATGTCCGGAACCAGGGAGCGGCTTTTAGTATGTTCCGAAATATGCCGTTCGTGACGGTACTGATCCCCATTGTGATGGTAATTGCCTGCCTGGCATTGACCCTCTATTTCCGGCGCCATTCCTGCCGCGTTCCGGCCGTGCTCACCGCATTGGTGGCGGCGGGCGGAATCGGAAATCTGATTGACCGGCTGGTGCTGGGATATGTGACGGACATGATTGATTTCCGCGTATTCCCGGTCTTCAACGTGGCAGATATCGCAGTGACGGTGGGGTGCGTGCTGTTAATCATCTGGATTCTTAGGGATGACCGGATGGAAAAGGTCGCGGATGATGAAGTGACGGATCCGGAATCTGCACGGAATGCGGAATGCAATCCGGCAATGGAGGAAGATTCCTCGGTGAGCGCGGGAAATGATGAAATCATGCAAGAAGAAACTTGTGGGATGCCGGGAAAGGACGGAATGTAATGGAGAGAGAAATGACGCTGACGGTGGATTCGGAGGATGCCGGAAAACGCCTGGATGCCTATGTTTCCTCTCAGATTAAAGATCTGTCGAGAAACTATGCGGAATCCCTCATCGAAGAGGGACGGATTACCGTCGACGGCGAGGCTCAGGCGAAGAAGTACAAGGTGAAGGCCGGACAGCAGGTGAACGTCATCTACCCGGAACCGACGAAGCTGGATGTTACGGCGCAGAACATTCCGCTGAATATCGTCTACGAAGATGAGGACGTCATCGTGGTGAACAAGCCTCGCGGCATGGTGGTGCATCCGAGCGCGGGAAATGAAGACGGAACGCTGGTGAACGCGGTGATGTATCACTGCGGTTCCTCACTGTCCTCCATCAACGGCACCATTCGGCCGGGCATTGTGCACCGCATCGACAAGGACACGAGCGGACTCCTGATGATTGCGAAGAACGACCGTGCACATGAATCGCTGGCCGAACAGCTTCGGGTTCACAGTGTTACGAGGGAATACCAGGCGCTGGTGTATGATAATATCCGGGAGGACGAGTTGACCATCGACGTGCCGATTGGCCGCGACGAACGGAACCGGCTGCGTCGCTGGGTGAACGGCAGCAATCCGAAGAATGCGGTGACCCACGTGAAGGTGCTGCGTCGATACGGCAAATATACGCTGATTTCTGCCCGCCTCGAGACGGGACGGACGCATCAGATTCGTGTGCATCTGTCGTATATCAAGCATCCGTTGGTGGGCGACACCACCTATGGACCGAAGAAACAGCTCTTCGGTCTGGAAGGACAACTATTACATGCGAAGACGCTGGGCTTTGTCCATCCGAGAACCGGCGAATATATGGAATTCAACAGCGAACTTCCGGCATATTTCACGGAGGTGCTGGATCGAATCGAAAGAATAATCGAAAGGAAAAGTGTATGGGAAAGAAGATGACGAAACCGGGGCCAATGCTCTATCCGGTACCGGCAGTAATGGTGAGCTGTTCGGACGGAACGATTGACAATATCATTACCATCGGCTGGACCGGCATCGTGAACTCGGATCCACCGATGACCTATGTGTCTGTGCGCAAATCCCGTTATTCCCATGACCTGATAGAGAAGCAGGGAGCCTTTGTCATCAACCTGGTGAATGAAGACCTGGTGCGTGCCGCGGATTTCTGCGGCGTCAAATCCGGCCGGGACCTGGACAAATGGCAGGAGATGGGACTTCATAAGGAGCCGGGAGCGGAAGTGAACGTACCGATGATTGCGGAATCGCCGGTGAACCTGGAGTGCGTTGTCAAGGAAGTGAAGGAGCTGGGTTCCCATGATATGTTCCTGGCAGAAATCGTAGCAGTTCACATCGATGAGAAGTACATGGCGGAAGATGGCGCCTATGAATTCGAAAGAATGAAGCTGGTCTCTTATGTTCACGGCAGGTATTTCGGGCTTCGCCGGGGCGAACTCGGCTCATTCGGCTACTCCATCATGAAGCCGAAGACGCAGCGGCGTCGGCGGCGGGAGGCAGTGGAGAAGAGAAAGGCGCAGGCTGGAAAGAGCTTCCCGAGAAACAGGAAGAAGAACTAGACTGGATTTCGCGAAAGAGGATCGCAAATACATGACGAGGGAGCCTATGAAATATGTGACCGAGGAGTGTATTTGCGATCTGCTTCACATAGTAGGAATTAATGAATAGGACTATCACATGAAAATCAAGGCAGATATCAAGAAGAAGCTAGCCATCGCCAGCCGCATCCTGACGCTGGGGACGATTATTGTCACGTTCTTCCCGTGGATTGGCTATCTGGAACATCGCTATACCATCATTAGCTTCTACAGAGCTATCCATGAAGCCGGGGGATTTGCCGCATTCGCAAACGGGGATGTGTACATCTACCCGGCTTTTGTCATCACTGTTCTTCCGGTATTGGTTGTCCTCCTGTCGGTCGTTCGCTTCTTCCTGGAAATCTTCCGCGGACGAATCAATTGGATGAACAATACCATCTATCTGATAGAAGGCGTCTACATGGTACTGCTCTTCTCCTTCTACGGATGGGACCCGACCATGTGGAACCTGATTGCTTCCTTCTTCGTGCTGACGGATTTCATGATTGGAAAATTCCTTGCCGACTACAACATGATGACCAAGCAGAAGAAGGAGTTGGAGGCCGCCCATAAGAAAGCCAATCAGGAGCGCAAGCGGCGCCTGTATTTCCCGGGTAAATATTCCAAGCAGGTGCACCGGCTGATGCTCGCGGCCTCCGAGGAGAACCGTCGCAACCGAATGCTGCTGTCGCTGGTTGGTGCGGTTACCACGTCCTATACCTTCTCGGTATTCGTGCTGAGCCGTTCACTCCAGGCGGTGCATTCTGAAGAAGCACTTTTCCTTGGTAACGGCATGGAAGCCAGCCTGACCACCGCGATGTTCGTAGCCTTCCTGCTCGATGCTGTGGTGATGGCGCTGGTTATCTCGCGGGTGTTATCTGGCCGGGAGAAATCCGATGCCAGACTGATTAAGCTGGGGGCAAGAGAGGACCTGATTCGCCGTAGCTGGACGGTAGAGATGGCCTATTGCTGCCTCATCTCGCTGGCGCTGGGCTTCGTGCTGGGCCTCGGGGAAGTCTACGTGCTCCTGCAGCAGGCCTCGAAGCAGCTGGGCTCGAAGCTTACGATGTCCATCGGCATCATCCCGGTTCTTGCGACGGCGGGAATCATGATTCTGATCTTCCTCTTCACCACGCTCTGGAACCACGAGCGGATGATTCAGCGGCGATATTATAATCTCCAGAAGCGCGGCGCAGACTACATCCCGACCCGCCGGCTGGCAAGCGTGCTCCTCGTTGTGGGCATCGGAATGGCGGCCTACGGCGGCGGGGCCATTCTTCAGCGGAGAAATTACGAGAACATCAAGCTCTACGTGTTACTTATCTTAGGTCTCGCCGTGATACTTGTCGCCCTCGCATCCATCGCCATTCGCCGGATGCAGAGCCGCAGGGCGGGAAACACGCGTGCCTACGCTCGGACACTCTGGACGTTCAGCTTCCGGAAGACGATGGAGATGGTGCTGGTGGTGTTCGCCATCGGCGCGATGCTGGCCGTTCCGGTACTCCAATGCGCTTTCCTGTCGCAGGCGGAGAAGACGGACACGAAATCCCTCTACCCTTATGACATTGTGGCGGTCGGGTATGACGCGGATGAAACTTATTTTTACCAGATTGCTCAGAATAGCACGGAGATGATCGAAATTCCGATGGTGCGGGTGACCTCAGTGCAAGGGGAGCCATACAGCTGGCAGGATGTGTTCAACAATTCGTTCCTCAAAGTCATGTGGCCGCAGGGGCAGAATATCGGCATTTCGTGGTCGTCCTATCAGCGGCTCTGCAAGCTGCGGGGGCAGGAGGTGAAGTGCAGCGCGCCGACGGGCGAGGAGATTGTGATTGTGTACCAGCAGGATCAGACAGAGAAAGCGCATCCGCTGGATTATTATTCTTCCCGGACGAAGCCGTTCCTTCGGGAGGGGCAGCCGCTGGAGTCGTATTACTCGGAGGAACGCAAATATCTGTATCCGCCGCGGACGGTTCACGCACAGTTCGAGCAGAATCTGATTGGCATGCTGAACCGGGGAAGTCAGGAGAATCTGGTGGTGTATGCCGACGATTATTTCGAGACGCTGAAAGGCGCGGAGGGGCCGAACCATCTGTACCTGATTCAGGCCAGCGGCGCGGGGTACGAGAACGCGTGCCGGATTCTGGACAAGGTGGCGGAGCGGAATGCGGCGGACGCGCGTTTCGACCGCGAGATTCGGACGTATTACGAGAAGTCGAAGCTGATGGCGGACACGCAGTCGGAGCGGTATTTCCAGCGCACCATGATGAACTATGAGATTCTGATGATGCTAATCTGCCTGTCGCTAATCCTGCTCATCTATTCGGGAATTATCCGTCAGGAGCTGGTGCGGAAGTACCGGCTGCTACATAAGCTGGGCATGCCGGAGCGGATGCAGCGGTCGTCGCTGCGGCAGGAACTGAATTCCATCTACGTGCTGTCGCTGGCTCTGGTGGCCGTCGTGTCGGCAGCCTATGTGGCGGCGATATTCGGGCTGCGCTCGGTGAGCCTCGGTATGGGACTTCGGCTGCTGGCGCAGGCACTTCCGTACTGGGTGCTGCTGGCGGTGGTTATCCTGGGGTTCCGGGAATATATGTATCGTAGCGTGATGAAGGCGACTGGCGGCTACGTGAAGGCGGCGACAAAGGTAGCAAAGAAATGGGATAAGCCGGATGAGAAAGAGAAGATGCCGGCGATGGAGGCAATGACCGAAGTGGAATCGATGGCGCCTGCTAATGCTGCGTCGGCTAATACTGCAACGGCTAATGCGGTAGCGAAGGAACCGGCAGAAGCACCGGCGCCGGCATCGGAAGCCCGGCTTGAGACGAAATCAGAAGTAGAAGATCTATCGGTAGATGCAAATCCGGATACGGAAAGGAGAAGCAGTCATGAATGAGATTATCGTTGCGGAGAACGTGCGGAAGACCTATCGGCGTCGGACCGCCGGGGGCAGTGACCGCACGGAGGATGTCGAGGTCCTGAAGTCCATCAACCTCACCGTGCAGCGGGGCGAGTACGTCTCCATCATGGGCCGTTCCGGCTCTGGTAAAAGTACGCTTCTCAATATCTTAGGAATGACGATGCGGCCGACCGACGGGCTGATTCGCTTCGAGGGCCGCGATACCGCGGACCTCTGGAACGACGAGCTGGCGGATATTCGCCGGCGGAAGATTGGTTTCATCTTCCAGAACTTCGACCTGCTGGAGAGCATTTCGGCGCTGGACAACATCATGCTGGCGGGTTATCTGGACAAGAAGGATGAAGCTGAAGTGCGCCCGCGCGCCATTGAACTGGCGGGCCGGCTGAACCTCTCAGAGCAGCTCCTTCGGAAATATCCCCATGAGCTTTCCGGCGGCGAGCAGCAGCGTGTGGCGGTAACCCGTGCGCTGATGAACAATCCGGACCTTATCCTCGCCGATGAGCCGACCGGCAACCTGGATGCGGCATCCGAATCCCTGGTGGCAAATATGCTCTCGCAGATTCATCAGGAGATGGGGAAATCCATCATCCTCGTTACCCACAACCCGAAGCTAGCGGCGCAGAGCGAGATATTCTATCATCTGACGGATGGCGGCGTGCTGGATGCGCCAATCCGCTATGAAGGAGACCGGGAGGCGTATTACCATCGGATTATTGGTCAGATGTAGTTCGTCGAGGACCTTGTGAAAGCGGTTGAATAACTTTGGCGGAAGTGGGCCGCAATACGCAAATATATAAGAAGAGGCCGGATTCCGCACGGAATCCGGCCTTGGTGATTCTTGAATTAGCGATACTCCCACAAGCGAGGGCCGCGAATATGCGACGAGGGAGCCTATGAAATATGTGATTGAGGAGTATATTCGTGGCCCGGTGCACATCGAGTACAACCTTGAAATAGGAGAATCCAAGTGACTGAGAAATGTATTTGCGGCCCACTTCCTGCCAGGATTCCATGCGCCTTGCCATTTTAGCGCTGAGGTGCATCTCCCTTCGGCACCTTCGGGTCCACATACACCGTCGTATTGTGCGTGAAAATCACCATCCCCGGCTTCGCCCCATTCGGCTTCTTCACGTAGCGAATCGGCACGAAATTCACCGGCACGTTCTGCGAATCCTTGGCCTTGCTGTGATATGCGGCAATGGATGCTACCGTATAGATTTTCTCCGCCGGGATATCATCCGCGGAGACGTTCGGCGCCAGCGGCAAGAGCACGTGCGATCCCGGAATGTCCTTGGTGTGGAACCACAGGTCGCGCTTCCCCGCCAGCTTCGTGGTGAGGTAGTCGTTCTCCTTGTTGTTTCGCCCCACGTAGACGGTGTCGCCGTCCGGCAGGTGGTATTCAATCGGACGCGGCTTCTGCTTCTTCCGCCGGAAGCCCTTCTGCGCCCGCCGCCGCACGTAGCCCGTCTCCTCGAGCTCCTCGCGAATCTGCGTCAGTTCCTCGACGGATTTTGCCGCCTCAACGCTCTGCAGCACGGATTCGAGGTAGGTGATATCCTCCGTCGTCTTCTCCAGCTGCTCGGTCTTCTCGTGAATGGCTGTTTTGGCCTTGGAATACTTCTTGAAATAATGCTGCGCGTTCTTCGCGGCATTCATCTTCTCGCTGAGCGGAATAGTCACCGGCTGGTTGTCGTAATAGCTGATAACCGTGACCTCCTTCGCCCCCGGCTGCACCAGATGCAGGTTCGCCGTCAGCAGCTCGCCGTACAGCCGGTACTTCTCGGAATTCTCCGCCTGCAGGAGATCCTCTCCCAGCCGTTTCTTCTCGAGCCGCGCCTTGTCGATGGCGCTCTGTACCGTCCGGTGAAGCGGCAGCGTTTTCTGCTGCACCGCGTTGGATTCGGCCCGGTGGGCGTAGAAAAATTCCACCGCCTCGCTGACCCGGCCAAAAGTAAGTTGCTCTCCGCCACTGTATTCCGACAATTCGGTCAGGTGAAACTCCACCGGCTTCCCGTTCTCATCCAGATAGACCGTCGGCGTGACCGCGCCGGCCTCCACCTGCTGGATAATCTGGCGAATGCGCGCTACCGGATTTCCGGAAGCAGCCAGTTCGCGGGAGATGGCCGGAGAGATTCCCTGGATATGGGACATCAGGTATTTCGGATTCGATGCAGCTTCTGGATTCTCGGTCAGCTCCTGCACGAAATCCGGGGACAGGTCTCGGAATGGTTCCTTGTCCTGTGCCGGCGGATATTGATACGGAAGGCCCGGTAGCAGCTGCCGATAGCGGTTCACGTCAATCGAAATCCGCTTGATGCTGTCAATAATCTTGCCGGTATCCAATGCGACCAGCACGATGTTGCTGTGTTTGCCCATAATCTCGAAAATCAGGCGTTTGGACACGTCAAAACCCAGCTCGGTCTGCGCCTCAATATCCATCTCGATAATGCGGTCGGACCCAACCTGGTGAATGTCGGTAATGCGCCCGGTCTGCAGGTGCTTCCGAAGGAGCATACAGAAGCTCGGCGGCGAAGTGGGATTCAGGAACTTGCCCTCCGTCAGGCAGACCCGCGGGGACTGCCCGGAGCAGGAAGCATAGAGCTTCACATTCCCGTTCTTCGTGTGAATCTGTAGTACCAATTCGTCGCTGCCCGGCTGATAGACCTTCTCTATCTTGCCCTGAAGCAGGCGCTCTTGTAATTCCTTTGTAATTCCATATGTAATAATTCCATCGTAAGCCATGGGACTAATATAGCACGAGAAGCCCTGTCATATCAAGTGTTATCAAGGCTTTGGCGGTTTCAGAACCTTTACAACCTATAGGGGAGATGGTAAAATGTTAGTCAAGTTCGGAATTTTGAATGAGGAGGCCATTGTTATGGTAAAGAGCATGACCGGCTACGGCCGGGGAGAATATAATAATGGAAAGAAGAGTGTCATCGTGGAGATTAAGGCGGTGAACCATCGCTATTGCGACGTGTATGTGAAGATGCCACGTCGCTATTCCTTTGCCGAAGAGAAGATTAAGGGAATCGTTCGCGATGCGTTGAAACGCGGCAAGATTGAAGTCTCCGTCACCGTGGACAACTACGGTGAGAGTGAGAATGAGATTCGCCTCAACGAGGACGTTGCCGAGAAATATTATCAGGCCCTGAAGACCCTGTCGGAGAAGTTCGGATTCGGCGACCGTGGCGGCGTGACACTGAGCATGCTGGCGAACATGCCGGACGTCATCAAAGCCGTGCCGGTACAGGATGATGAAGAGGAAGCACTGAATGCGCTCCTGACCCCGACCGAGATGGCCATCCAGAATATCATCAACATGCGGGCAACCGAAGGCGAGCGCTTGGCGAATGACATCCTGATGCGGGCCGACCTCATTGAAGACATCAAGGACAAGATTAAGGAGCGTGCTCCGCAGATTAGCAAAGAATACGCCGATAAATTCCGCGAACGCGTCAACGAGCTCCTGGAAGGCAAAGTGGAGGTTCCGGAAGAACGTGTGCTGGTGGAAGCCGCGGTCTTTGCTGACAAAGCCAACATCACCGAGGAACTGGTTCGTCTCGAGAGCCACATCCAGCAGCTCCGCAACTTCTTCGAATCGGATGAAGAAGCCGTGGGTAAAAAAATCGATTTCTTAATCCAGGAGATGAACCGGGAAGCCAACACCATCGGCTCGAAATCGAATGACGTGGAGATCACGGCGCTGATGCTGGACCTCAAGGCGGAGATCGAGAAGATTCGCGAGCAGGTGCAGAATATCGAGTAGTGGCATCCCCGCGGAATATGTGCTATAATATCTAGTCAATAACGGTTGCTTCCTCGGAAACCCGGGGGAGTGATCCTTGTTTTTAGCAAATAGAGCAAGAGAAGAACAGAAGGAGTAATTCATGGCGAAGAACAGGGCGCAGAGAGGGAAGCTCTTCGTAATTTCCGGGCCGTCCGGGACCGGCAAGGGGACCGTATGCAAGGAGATTCTGCCGAAGCATGACCTACGGCTCTCCATTTCCATGACGACGCGGGCGCCGCGGGAAGGCGAGCAGAACGGCCGGGAGTATTTCTTCGTGACGAAGGAGGAATTCGAGCAGAACATCGCGGATGGGAATCTGCTGGAGTATGCCAATGTGTACGGAAATCTCTACGGCACGCCGAAGAATGCGGTAGATCGTCAGCTGGAGCGTGGACAGAACGTGCTCCTCGAGATTGATGTGCAGGGCGCGCTCAAGGTGAAGAAGTCGATGAATGAGGCGATTCTGATCTTCCTGCTGCCGCCGAGCATGGCAGAGCTTCGGGCGAGACTGTCCGGGCGCGGCACGGATTCCGAGGAGGCGATTGCGCGTCGCTCGGATGAGGCGCTGAATGAGATTCGGCTGCTGGGCGAATACGATTACTTCGTGGTGAATGATGAGCTGGATGTGGCCGTGGACGAGGTGCTCTCGATTATGAAGGCGGAGGCGCGCAAGGTGCCGGCGCAGGTCAAATCCATCATTCGGGTATACGAGGAAGAGGCGTAAGCGCGAACATATCAATGAACCAATAGATGCAGATACAGAAATGGGAATAACAGGAGGGAAGAATTATGATGTTATATCCATCCGTGAACGGATTGAGAGAGAAAGTAGACAGCAGCTATACGCTGTGCATTCTGGCAGCGAAGAGAGCCAGAGATATCATCGATGGCAATCCGGTGCTGACGGAAGTGCAGGCGGAGAGACCGGTGAGCCTGGCAACGAATGAGATTGCGGAAGATCTGATTACCTATCGCCGCGTGGAGGTTCCGGAAACCGTGGTAATGCACACATCCGTAACGACAGAGGCAGATATTGATGCCATCGCCGATGAGATGTCTGCAGAGGAAGAGGACGAAGAGACCGAAGGCGAAGATGCCGAGAACGCGGATAACGGATATGATGATTCCGAGGATGCAGAGGATAATGCGTCCGAGGAAGAGGTGGATGAGTAGGCGCGTGCGCTTGCGATGAATCCACATACTGGATATAATATGAAAACAAATGGATTCTCCCTGGTGAGAATCCATTTGCATATCAGGGGTATTATTTTGGGAATAGGCAAATAAATGGAGCCGGTAAGGCTTACGGCGGGTACGTAACCGCCGCCACTCGGAAGTCGACAAGCGTGTAAGGGGCGCGCTGAAGAATCGGCAGGCCGGAGCCGGCATATCAGGGGCAGAAGAGAATGAGACAGGAATACGGAGAGAATTTAAGAATCAGTATCTATGGAGAATCCCACAGCGATGAGATTGGCGTGCGGGTTACCGGATTTCCGGCGGGAAGTGAATTCGACCGCGCGGAGCTGGCGGCTTTCATGGCACGAAGAGCACCGGGGAAGAAGGGCACGGACGCCTTGGCCGATGCCGCGGCGACGCCGCGGAAGGAGCCGGATGCCGTTGTTCTCCGGGAAGGGGTCATCGAGAAGGAAGGAACGGCCTGTGAGCTGACCGGAGAGCCTTTCCGGGCGTGCATCTATAATACCAATCGCCGCTCCGGCGATTATGACGAGCTCCGCAAGGTGCTCCGGCCGGGGCATGCGGATCTTGGCGCATATCTTCGGGATGGCGCAGAGGGTCTTCGTCCCGGCGGCGGGCGATTCTCCGGCCGCATGACGGCGCCGATGTGCATCGCCGGTGGCATTGCGCTTCAACTACTGCAGCAGCAGGGAATCCATATTCATGCGGAATATATCGAGATTGGTGGCGAGACGGAGCCGGAGCGCATCCGCGACGCATTGATACAGGCACACGAAGAGCAGGATTCGCTGGGCGGCATCGTGGCATGCACGGTGTCCGGTTTCCCGGGCGGCATCGGCGGCGCGCTCTATGAGGGACTGGAGGGCGTCATCGCATCGGCGATTTTCGCCATTCCGGCGGTCAAAGGCATCGAGTTCGGCAGCGGCTTCGATGGCTCGCGCCGGAGAGGGTCCCAGAACAACGATCCGATTCGTCTCATAGATGGGAAGCTCCGGACGGAGACGAACAACGCCGGCGGCATCAACGGCGGAATCAGTAACGGCATGGACATCTGTTTCCGCGTTGCGTTCAAGCCGACGCCGACCATCGGCCGCGCGCAGCGAACCGTGAATATTGAGAAGATGGAAGAAGTGATACTCCAGGCCGGCGGCCGCCACGATGTGTGCGTGGTGCTTCGGGCGCTTCCGGTTGTGGAGGCGGCTGCGGGGATTGCCTTGCTGGATGTGCTGCTGGGGGAGAACCACCCGAGCAGAGAGGAGGAGACGAATGCCTAAGAAATATGCCGTTATCGGCAAACACGTATCTCACAGCCTGTCCCCGGAGCTCCACAGTGTGTTCGCTAAGTACACCAGCGGCTACGAATACGGCCGCCTCGACTTAGAAGAGGATGAGCTGGAGGGTGTAATTAAGAATACAGAATATAGCGGCTTCAACGTGACGAGCCCTTACAAGCGGGCGGTCATCCCGTTCCTGGACGAGCTGTCCGACCTAGCGCGAGAGCTCCAGGCGGTGAATACCATCCTGCGCCGCCCCGATGGCACGCTGTACGGCGACAATACCGACGTCTACGGCTTCGAGCAGATGATGGACGCATCCCGCGTGGCCGGCCGGAAGGTGCTGGTCCTCGGATCCGGCGGCGCCTGCTCCGCCATTTGCAAGGCACTTCAGAATATGGGGGCCGCTAATATCATTATTGTATCCAGACACGCCCGAGAGGAAGAAGGCTTCTGTACCTATGAAGAACTGCCGAATCATCTGGATGCGAACGTGGTGGTCAACGCGACGCCTATCGGCATGTATCCGGAGAACGGCCAATCGCCGATGGACGGTGCACCGGTGAAGTTCGAAGATTTCAAGGAGTTGGAGAGCGTTTTTGACGCCATCTACAACCCGTATCGCACGCAGATTCTCCTGGATGCGGAGCGCGCCGGCGCTCACACGAAGTCAGGACTGACGATGCTCGTCTATCAGGGCCTTCGCTCCGCACAAATCTGGGGTGAGGTGCCGAAGAGTGGCATGGGTTTCCGCCAGGACAAGACGCGCAGGCAGGAGGGAAAACGTCGCGGAAACGAGCACCGCAAAGGGTTCTACCGCAAAGGCACACCCATCGACCTGGGGAAAGAGGCAATGCGCCGTATCCTTCGGAATCAATTGAACATTGTGGTGGTCGGTATGCCGGGAAGCGGCAAATCCGCCATTTCCCGCCAGGTTGCCATCTGTATGAAGCGTCCTTTCGTGGATGCAGATCGCAAATTCCGGGAGATGTATGACATCCCACCATCGAAGATGCTCCTGGAGAGAGGAGAGGCATATTTTCGCGAATGCGAGAGTAAGGTGCTCCGCGAAATCTGCCGGGAGAAGGGGCAGGTGATTGCCACCGGCGGAGGTGCCGTGGTCAAAAAATCTAATTTTGACATATTAAGGGAGAACAGCGTGGTTCTCTACCTGAAGCGGCCGGTTGAGTTTCTGTCAATCAAGGGCCGTCCTATCAGCGCCAAGGTCGGCGTGGAGGAGCTGTACCGCCAGCGCCGGGAGAAGTATGAGACGGTGGCGGACCTGACGATTGAGAACAATCAGTACTTCGGCGCCCGCAAAGAAGGAAAGAACCGGAAACCGGCGCAGGATGCCCGCCGCGCATCTGCGACCGATTCGTCTTCCCGTTCTTCCTCTGGTTCGTCGGCCCATTCGTCTCCGCGTTCGGCCGTTCGCCAGGACGACTATATGGCAGATATCCGCCGTTTCGCCATTCAGATTAGAAGAGAGATTGGGAGGTATATGGATGAAAATCTTGATTATTAACGGCCCGAACATGAACATGCTCGGCATCCGCGAGCCGGAAATCTACGGCCGCGAGACTTACGCGGACCTCGTCCAGATGATTCTGGATGCGAAGGGTAGGACGCACGAGCTTGATTTCGTTCAGTCCAACCACGAGGGCGATCTGGTGGATGCCATTCACCAGGCGTATTTCAACCATGTGGAGGGCATTGTGCTGAATCCGGCGGCTTACACGCACACCAGTGTGGCAATCGCCGATGCGCTAAAAGCAGTGGGTATCCCCACCATCGAGGTCCACGTTTCCGACCCGGATACACGAGAGGGTTTCCGCCGGATTTCTTACGTGCGGGATGTCGCCGCCGGCGTGGTGAAAGGTAAAGGCCTGCAGGGGTACATCGACGCCATCGACATGCTGGAATCTCTGGAATCAAATAACAAATAAATGGGAGGAGCTATGGCAGCAGAATCATATATCAAATGGGATGGCCAGGAGGATAATCTGGAGCCGGAAAGCCGTGACGATATCTATATTGTTCTGGCTCGGGGCTACAGCCGGACCATGGCCACTTTGCAACATGATAAAGACAGCAATGGGGGTAACGTCATCTGCATGTCGGAGGTTGCCGGCGGATGGACCAAAGCCTTCGAGACCCTCTTTTCCAATCAGGAGGATCCGGAATTCACCGACTATGTCTGCGCGGAAATCGAGCATAATCTGGTAGATGAAGTGAAGGATTTCGTCGAGGAAATCATGGCAATCTTCGAGCACTTCGAATGCATCGAATGCCTGGCATCCATTTCCCCTCTTGAAGTGGAGATTCAATACCTCTGGACCTCGGAGAACCGGATTCGAATCCAGATTCAGAATGATTTTGTGGATAATCTCTGCCGCCTGAAACTCGTGGATGACGACGAATTGGAAGAATCGGAAGACATGGAGAATGCATCCGGAAGCGGAAAGAATGCGGACGAATCCGAAGAATCAGACGAAGAAACTGCGGCAATCGCAAGTGAGGAAGAAGATGAAGAAATTGTCTTCGATAAGGACGATGTTATCGAAGAGCTGCGCGAGGTGAAGAAGTGGCTCGAGGTAGCGACAGAGCTCTACCTGATTCACGGTGGCCGGGCGTGTAGCCATCGCTGGGAGACCTTCATCAATATGAACTTCAAGAACCCGGAGCAGTTCCGGGCGATGGTGGAATCGAGTATGACGGACGAGGAGTAGCCTCTTCGAATTTCGAATATAATCTTAACTTCCAAAGTTCAAACGGCTCTAGCCCAGTAAATCCAAGGGCTAGAGCCGTTCTGTCTGTTATGTGACTGAAGAGCGTGTTTCTGTCCTAGAAGTCGAATCGCTTCTCGAAATTGCCAATAACGCGGGCATTGTCGACCAGAATCACGAAAGCATGCGGGTCGTATTCGGAGACGATTCGCTGCAGGACTGGTTCTTCGTATTTGGAGAGCACGGTGACCAGAATGTGGGAGCCCTCGTTGGTGTAGGCACCGGCGCCTTCCCACGTGGTGACACCACGGTGCATCTGGTTCATGATGGCTTCGGCCATGCCTTCTTTCTTGGTGAAAATCATGGCTTGGAGCTGGATGTTCTGGATATGTACCCGGTTGATGAAGAGACCGGTCATCACGGCGAAAATCATGGAGTACAGCACGGTCTGCACGTCATAGACGAACAGGCAGATGGTGTAGATGCAGATGCTGATAATGATGCCGACGGTGCCCACCTTGAATTTCGGGTGGGTGATGGCCATACACACGCCGATGAGGTCCTGGCCGCCCTGCGAGCTACCGGCGCGAAGTACCATGCCGGCGCCGACGCCGGAACCCAGGCCGCCAACGATGGCTGCCAGCATCGGATCTGAGATAATCGGCGTGCTTGGAATCGGAATCAATGCCAGCATCGCGGAAGCCATGATGATGGAAATCATCGTCTCCACGCAGAATTTCTTGCCCATGACACGGTATGCCATGATGAAGAACGGCACGTTGATGGCGAAATAGATGATGCCCATGTAGTCCATCCCCGGAATTTGCGGGATGTGAAGCACGTCCAGCAGCAGCATTCGAATAAGCTGCGCGATGCCGGTGAAGCCGCCGCTGTAGAAGTGCAGCGGGTTGATGCCGAGGTTCACGCCCATGGCGTAGAACAGGTTGCCGAAGACCACCAGTATGACCTTATTGGCATGTTTTTTTACTAATGATTTATCCATTTTCTTCAGAGTCCTTTGCTCTTATTTGTTCTTTCTCTATTAATTCTATCGGACTTCTTTCGCAGCGTTCCTTGAAACGGTGCGCCTGAAATAATGCGGTGAAACGGTATTGCTTCGTTTCCGCGAGGGAAACCCCACGGAATTCATCGGACATTTGCTTCCAATGTATCCAAGGTGGCTCTTTCCATGATTAATGTTTCCCTCGGAAAAGGTCGTTCCTTGTAGCACGAAGCTATACCAGCACGTCACCCTTCATTTCCGGCGGCACCGGAATGCCCATCAGCGTCAGCAGCGTCGGCGTCACGTCCGCCAGCTTGCCGTGCGGCATACGGAACGCCCGCGGCTCCTTGCAGATGTGGCAGCATGGCACTTCCGCCAGCGAGTGCTTGGTCACCACGTTGTCCTGGTCGTCCAGCATGTAATCCGCATTGCCATGGTCGGCAATCAGGAGAATCTGGCCGTCCTTGGCCAGCACCGCATCCGCCACCTGCGCTACCAGGCCATCCAGTACCTCGATGGCCTTCACGGTCGCCTCGAAATTCCCGGTATGCCCCACCATATCCGGGTTCGCGTAGTTCTGGATGATGAGGTCGTACTCATCGGATGCAATCGCCTCGAGTACCTTCTCGGTGACCTCCGGCGCGCTCATCTCCGGCTGCAGGTCGTACGTCGCCACCTTCGGCGATGGCACCAGAATCCGGTCCTCGCCGACCTCCGGCGCTTCCTTTCCCCCGTTAAAGAAGAACGTCACGTGCGCATATTTCTCCGTCTCCGCGATGCGAAGCTGCCGTAGGCCCGCGGCCGCTGCCACGCTGCCCAGCGTCGGCTCCACCGACTCCGGCGGGAATGCCAGCTCCACGTTCGGCATACTGGCATCGTACTCGGTCATGCAGACGAAATGGAGGCCGTGCAGTACTTTCTTC
>CAVGMK010000004.1:0-5156 GCA_963630135.1 Oscillospiraceae bacterium | reverse complement strand
GGTGCTATTCCTGTTGGTTATCTTAATGATAACCACGACATCCTGGCTGGAACCACTGGTGGTCATGGCTGGGCTCGGTATCGCCATCGTAATCAATGCCGGGTCGAACCTTATTTTTGGCGAGATTTCCTTCGTCACCAATGCAGCCGGGAATATCCTGCAGCTCGCGGTATCACTGGATTATTCCGTTTTCCTGATTCACCGCTTCGACGAATGCCGGCATGAGGTGGATTCGCCGAAGGAGGCCATGAAGAACGCGCTAGTGCTGTCCACCAGCGCGATTCTTTCCAGCGGTCTCACCACCGTCATCGGCTTCCTGGCGCTGGTCATCATGAAATTCCAGATTGGACCGGATCTCGGGCTGGCACTGGCCAAAGGCATCTGCATCAGCCTTCTCACCGTGTTCCTGTTCATGCCGGGGCTGATTCTTCTCACCTATAAGTGGATGGACAAGACGGCGCATCGGCCGTTCCTGCCCTCTTTCCGGCGACTCGGTAAGGGGGTTCGGAAGATTACACTGCCGCTCGGTCTTATTTTCATCCTGCTCATGATTCCGACTTACGTGATGAGCAATAATAATTCGTACTACTACGGATCCTCACACATCTTCGGTGCGGATACCCGGATTGGGGAGGACAAGGCGAAGATTGAGGCGGTTTTCGGGAAGAATGACAATTACGTCCTGATGGTGCCGCGCGGCGATGACCAGAAGGAGAAGGAACTGGCGCAAGAGCTGGAAGAAATGGATGAAGTAAAGTCCATCACGGCGCTTCGCGGCATGCTGGGGAATTCGCTGCCGGCGGGCATGGTGCCAAATGCGCTTCTCGAGAAGCTTCAGTCGGACAACTACGACCGGATGGTCCTGAATGTGGGCGTGGATTACGAGGGGTCGGAGACCTTCGCACTGGTGGAGAAAATTCGGAAGCTGGCCAAGGAATATTACGGTGATGATTGCTATCTGGCCGGTGAGGGCGTCAGCACGTACGACCTGATGGAGACCACCACCGCCGACATGGTCAAGGTGAATCTGATTGCCATCGGAGCGGTCTTCCTGATTCTGGTGCTGACCATGCATTCGCTGATTCTTCCGCTGGTGCTGGTGCTGACCATCGAGACTGCCATCTGGATAAATCTGTCGATTCCGTATCTGACCGGGTCGCCGGTGTTCTACATCGCCTACCTGATTATCAGCTCGATTCAGCTCGGCGCGACGGTGGATTACGCGATTCTGCTAACCGAGCGGTACAAGGAAAACCGTCAGCAGCTGGACCGTCGCGACAGCATCGTGGAGACGATTCGGAACGTCACGGCTTCCATCCTGACATCCGGAATCACGATGACGGTGATTGGATTCCTGCTAGGCATCATCTCCAGCCACCAGCTCCTGTCACAGCTGGGCTACTTCCTGGGCCGCGGAACGCTGTGCTCGATGTTTGCTGTGCTCTTCGTGCTGCCGGGGTTCCTGTACCTGACGGACCGGTGGGCGATTAAAGATGGCAAGGGACAAGACGGAGGGCAGAACAGCGGACAGAACAACGAGCAGGTCGGCGGGCGGAACGACAGACAGAACGACAGACAACCTGGCGGGCGGAACAGCGGACAGCCTGGCAGGCGGAACGACGGACAGAACGACAGACAGCCTGGCGGGCGGAATGGAAAGAAGGCGTTCCCGTTCCCGCGCAGGCGAAAGAAATCCGGAGATCTGGCATAAGATCAGCCCGCATCATCACGTATACAAGGCTCGCAAGGAGCATGCTCCTTGCGGGTGTTTTCGTATCTTGACATTCGGGAACAAAGGGAATAGCCTATTGGACAGACAGAAATGCAAGAAAATACAAGAAGCACAAGAGATGCAAGCACGTAAGGAACGCAACGATAATGAATGTCACAACAGGAAATACAATAGAAGAACGAGCAACAGGAAATACATCGGAAGAAACTATGGTCAAGGGAAACGTAACGGAAAATGCTACAGGCCACTCGACCGGGAATGTGACACAAAAAAATAATTCAAGCGCCCGAGACGTGGCTCTCATCCTAGCCGCCAGCTTCTTCTTCATGGCCAGCCCCATGCTGGTCACCCCGCTGATTACCGGCTACTCCGAGAGCCTGGGCGCCAGCGCCGCTCTGATGGGAATCATCGGTGGCATGATGAACATCTGCTCGCTCTGCTGCCGCCCGTTCGTCGGCAATCTCGCGGACCGGGTCAGCAAATACCACCTCGCTTTCGTGGGCTCCGCGCTGCTGGTGGTAGCATGCCTGACCTATATCCTCGCCACGAGTCCCGCGGTCATCGTGGCCGCCCGCATCGTGAACGGCGTCGGCTACTCCTGCTGCACGGTCTGCCTCTCCACCTGGATGACGAACCTGCTCCCGCGCGACCGGATTGGCTCCGGCATGGGCCTCTATGGCACGGTGAACGCCATGGCCATGGCCGTGTCGCCGGCCATCGGTGTCACCATGTATCAGCATCTCGGCTACCATCAGGCTTTCGCTGTGTCGACCACTTCCGCTGCACTGACGATGCTCATCATCCAGTTCGTGCACGACAAAGGCCTGCCGGCAAGCAAGGCTCCGGCACCAACCGCTACGCTCGATGCGGAAAATCCGGCGAAGGCTCCGACATCTTCGGCGCAGGCATCCGGGAAAGCTTCAGCCCCTTCGGCATTCGATACCGAGAATGCTTCAGCACTTCCGGCCAAAAAAAACGCCGCTCCCGCGGCGTCCGCCCCGGCAACCACTTCCGATGGCGCCCCACAGAAGAACCGGCCTGCAATCCCTCGCATCGAAATCATCGACGTCAAGGTCCTTCCGATTGCGATTATTATCATGCTGTTCGCCATCCCGTACTGTGCGACACAGTCTTTCCTGGTAAGTTACGTCGAGACGCGGAACCTGGCGGTTCATGTCAGCCTCTTCTTCCCGTTCTACGCTGTCGTGCTGTTCGTGCTGCGGCTGTCACTTCGGGAATGGTTCGACAAGAAAGCATTCTCCTTCTTCCTGCGAATCTGTTCCGTCAGCGCCCTCTGTAGCATCAGCTTACTGGCAATCATGAAGAACAATCTGGTCATGTTCGCCGCCGCAACCTTCATGGCCGGCGGCTACGGCATCATGTGCTCCGTGTGTCAATCTCATGCGATGCTACTGGCAGACAAGAACAATCGCGGCCTCGCCAACAGCACCTATTACGTCGGTCTGGACATCGGCATGGCGCTCGGCCCGATTCTCGGCGGCCTATTATACGGTCACGTCGACATTGCCGGCTTCTATCCGATGCTCGCAATTACGCTTCCGCTGATTCTGCTCGTGGATACGTGGCATAGCAGGAAGCGGAAGCAAAGTGCGGCCTAAAGAACTGAAACAGTCCGTCACTCGTAATCGCCTAACCGAAGTCCGCTACAATACGTTTGCAGAAATCGGAAATATCCGGAATATGATGCGGGGCAGCCTCATTAAGATGGCTGCCCCGTTTTTTGAGCTATTCTCTGTATATAATTGATGTTCACGGTGTCCGATGCGGAACCAACTTACGCTTCAGTGTGCTCTTCGTCGTCTGCGCGACCCAGTTCATCATCGTCACCGTCCTCATCCGTTTCGTCCTCGGTGTCTTCCTCTGAATCCGAATCGAACGCCTCGTCGTACTCATCTTCCTCGGCATCGTCTTCATCGGATTCATCGTCCAATTCCGGTTCGGCGTCCTCGTCGTACTCATCTTCTTCATTCACTTCTTCGTCTGATTTATCCTCTTCAGCACGCTCTTCCGGTTCCACCGGTGCATTCTGACGCTTGGCCATGGACATGCCGACCAGGCTCACGGAACCAAGGACAAGCCAGATGACGCTCATCGCACGGGATCCGCCTCCGATTAAATTGAGGACCGCCGCCAGATAGAACAGGATAGATGCAACGAGGTAAGTTCTTGAGATTTTATTCATTCATAGGCTCCTTTCAATGATGGGAAGTAGTCCCAGTCTTACAATTCGCTACGATATATTTTGTCACGATCAAATGAGCAACAATCATTGCTATTGTATCAATAGATTTGTAATACCGTTCCCCACGGTATCGCTTGCGAAGTCACCGCTTACAGCTAAATTGCCACCCCTATTGTAGCAGAAACGGCGTCAGATAGAAGGGCTTCATGTGAAGATTGCCTTCCTTCCCCACATCCTTCTGCGAGAGCAGATAGAGATGATTCACTTCCCCGGAGAACTTGCGATAGAACTCGTTAATCGATTCATGCTTCCCCGCTCCCGAGGACTTCACCTCGAAGACGTCGAGCTTGCTTCCACTGGCGACCAGGAAATCGACTTCGTAATAATGCGAGCTTCCGTTTTTCTCCCATGTATGGTAATAGAGTTCCCGCCCGGTGGAAGCAATCATCTGAGCCACCAGATTCTCATAGAGATACCCCAGATTGGCTGGGAGCTTGTCCGACAGCAGCTTAGCGTAGATGGTATTCTCTGTAGCCGGTCGGTCCACGAACATCAGTGTCACAAATAGGCCGGTATCCGAAAGATATAATTTGTAGCTGTCAAAATCCTTGGTACTCGCTAGGCTCACCCTTGGATTCGTGGAATTATAGCACGGCAGGACGGTGCGGGAATCAATTAAGTCATATAGCAACGTCTCCATCTTGTTGCTGTTCCTCTGCCCTGTCGCTGTCGTAATCCGGTATTTGCGGACATCCTTCGCCAATTGAGCGGGAATGGAATGATACAGCGCCGAGATGCGGCCGGATGGGTCGATTTTCTTGAAGTCGTCTTCGTAGAGCGAGATAATCTGCCGCTTGACCATATCAATCTGTGAGAAATTCTTCCCATCCACATATGCTTCTACCGCCTGCGGCATGCCGCCCACCGCCATATACGTTCGAAGCTCCCGCATCAGCTTGCGGTTCACAGACTGCCCCATCGAGGCACCGGTGTCATAGACCTGCCTCAGAATCGAGAAATCCACTCCGGTAGCGTCACAGAATTCTTCATAATCCATCGGATAGATTGATATTTTCATTTCCTCCGAAGGAATCAGGATGTCCTGCACATTCTTCCGAATGGAAATCAGCAAGCCCGTCTCCAGATAGCTGTATCGCCCATCCTTCACCAGATGCTTGATGGCCTGCCTTGCCTTTGGATAGAGCTGAACCTCATCGAAAA
>CAVGMK010000003.1:0-12119 GCA_963630135.1 Oscillospiraceae bacterium | reverse complement strand
GAATATCCGTCGACGCCAATACCGGTATCCATGAAGAGCTCGCGGATATCCTTGAGCCGGCAGTTATTGCCATTAATCAGATATTCGCTCTCCCCGGAACGGAACATACGGCGAGTCACTTCAACCTCGTTGTAATCCACCGGAAGATCCCCGTCCGAGTTGTCAATCACCAGCGACACCTCTGCCATGCCCTTCGGCCGTCGGCTGGTCGTTCCGGCAAAAATAACTTCATCCATGCGGTTTCCCCGGAGCTGCTTCGGGCTCTGCTCTCCCAGCACCCAGCGAAGCGCATCGGAAATATTACTCTTGCCGCTGCCGTTCGGTCCCACGATGCAGGTAATACCATCATTCAATTCAATACAAACGGGATCTGCAAAGGACTTGAACCCCTGCATCTCAATTCTCTTAAATTGCAACTACTGTACCCCTTTCATCAGCACGTTGCGGGCAGCCTCCTGTTCCGCTGTCTTCTTATTCTTTCCCGTTCCCGTGCCGAGCACGCGGCCATCCGACCGCACCTCTACGGTGAAGGTTTTATCATGATCCGGGCCGTCCTCACTCACCAATACGTAATCGACATGCCCCTTCTTCTGCATTCCCTGAAGGCGCTCCTGAAGCGCCGATTTATAATCGTGATAGAGCTTTCCCTGAAGTGCCAGCACGACATTCTCCCGGAACAGCTTCAGTACCACGTGATCACAGGTATCGTAACCGGCCTCCATGATGATGGCACCGATGACCGCTTCCATGGCATCAGAAAGAATGGAATCCTTATCCCTTCCGCCGTGAAGCTCTTCGCCGTGCCCCAGCATCAGGAAATCACCCAGCGATATCTGGCGGGCAACCCGAGCCAAAGATCCCTCGCAGACGATATTCGCCCGAGTCTTCGAGAGCACGCCTTCCGGCTCATGGGGCATGGATTCATATAACTTCTTTCCAATAACCGCATCCAGATAAGCATCTCCGATGAATTCCAGACGCTCGTTATTCTCTTCATATTCCATGCCATGCTCTGCGGCGTAGGAACTGTGAATCAGTGCATGCTTCAATAGCTTCTTGTCCCGGAATTCATATCCCAGTTTCTTCTCTAGTGCGGTGTAGTCCTGCATTGTTCTCTATCCTCTGTTTCTATCATCTCATTCGGTATTGGCATCCAAACTTTCTTGCCGGCCTTCCGGCCAATTTCCCGCCGGGCACCCTTTCCCTGCGGCCATTATCGCTGTTCACGACGGTCATTATTCCGCATCGGTTTCTTCGCCGACGGTCATGACGACCATTATTCCGCATCGTTTTCTTCGCCGCCGGTCATGACGGTCATTATTCCGCGTCGTTTTCTTCGCCACCGTTCATGGCTTCCGACCTTTCGTGAATGGCATCCTCAATACGCTTCGTCACATCCTGTTCCACATACGGAACGGCCTTGAGAATCGCATTATATACAGCGTACGCCTTCGAATTTCCGTGAATCTTGAGCACCGGTCCCTTCAGACCCAGAATCGGAGCGCCGCCTTCTTCGGAATAGTCAAATTCCTTCTTAATCTCCTTGAGCTTGCTGTAGGAAAGAAGCGCGCCGGCTTTCGCCATCATGCCTTCCGTCATCTTCTGTTTGATGCGCTTCATGACCGCCAATGCCACACCTTCCGAGCTCTTCAGGAAGATATTGCCGGAGAAACCATCCGTTACCACGACATCGCAGCAACCGAACGGCACATCTCTGCCCTCGCAGTTGCCGCAGAAATTGATGCCGGAATGCTGAAGGAGTTCGTACGCTTCCTTGTGAAGCGGATCGCCCTTCTCCTCCTCGGCGCCAACGTTGAGGAGCATGACCGCCGGATTCTTCACGTCCTTGACGTGCTCGGTGAAAATGCTACCCATAATGCCGAACTGCTGGAGATATTCCGGCTTGCACTCGGCATTCGCCCCGCAATCCAGGATGAGCGATGTGTCATCCATTCCAATCTTCGGGAAGAAAGCCGCAATCGCCGGCCGCTTGATGCCGCGAATCCGGCCCAGAATGAGAAGCCCCGCCGACAAGAGCGCACCCGTGCTGCCACCGGAGATAAAGGCATCCACCGACCCCTCCTTGAGAAGCCGCATGCCCTTCGAAATGCTGGAATCCTTCTTCTTCCGAACCGCCATCGCCGGCGACTCATTATTGCTGATGACCTCGCTGGCATGGATGACCTCGATGTTGGAGCCGTTCCAATGCTCCGCCTCCAGGCACTCCCGGATGCGGTCTTCCTGCCCGATAATGACTACCGTGTCCGGTATCTCCCTGGCCGCCATCACGGCACCCTTCACGATTTCTTCCGGTGCATGGTCTCCGCCCATGCCGTCAATCAATATTTTCATACGAATCTCCTCATCTCTATCCATTCTAACGATGAAAGCATTAGTTAGTAATTATACCATAGATTGGGTCACTTTGTCCGTGTTATATTCCATTCTCCTCGGATATATCCGTTCGTACCGAACGGCCTGGGACAAATGCTCTTTCTATTCTGTTTGCCTCGGAAATGTCTGGTCATGATGAAGGATATTTTTGACCGAAGCTATTCCATTCTCTTTCGACATGTCTACTCGAAGCGAAAGGCATATACCTTCCCGGCCAAAAATAAATTACCTCAGGCGCAGTTGCCCGCAAGCCGCATCAATATCCGCGCCCAGCGTACGACGAACGGTAACCGCCACGTGCTTCGATTCCAGCACGGCCCGGAAACGCTGCACGTTATCCCGGCGGGAAGTCTTGTATCCCGTCCCGGCCACCGGATTCAGCGGAATCAGGTTCACGTGGGTCTGCCAGCCACGAAGGTGCGATGCCAGCTCCGCCGCCTGCGCCTCCGAATCGTTGAAGCCATCAATCAGCGCATACTCGAAGGTAATCCGGCGGCCGGTGACTTTCGTGTAATCACGGCAGGCGTCCATCAGCTCATCGTAGCTGTATTTCCGGGCAATCGGCATGGATTGCCGGCGAATCTCATCATTCGGCGCGTGAAGGGAGACCGCCAGGTTAACCTGTGGGAAATCTTCGGCAAAGCGCCGAATCGCCGGAATCAGGCCACAGGTGGACACCGTGATGTTCCGAAGGCTCAGGTTGTAGCCCTTCGGGTGGTGAATCAGACGGATGAATCCGGCCAGATTCTCGTAATTATCGAAGGGCTCGCCGATGCCCATGATGACCACGTGGTTAATCGGCTCCCCGGTGAGATTCCTCATCGCCAGAACCTCCGCCAGCATCTCACCTGCAGTCAGGCTGCGGTCAAGGCCTTTCCGCGTCGAGGCGCAGAAGGTACAGCCCATCCGGCATCCCACCTGCGAGGAAATGCAGATGGAATTGCCATAGCTGTATTTCATGAAGACCGACTCCACCCGCGCACCATCCCGGAATTCGAAGAGGCACTTCCGCGTCTCATCGGTCCTGGAATGCTGACAGGTGATGACCTTCGGGATATCGATATAATAATGCTCTCCGAGCTTCTCTCGAAAGGATTTCGGCAAATTGCCCATCTCATCGAAATCGGCGACTCCTTTCGACAGCCACCCGGCAAGCTGGGCGGCGCGGAATTTTTTTTCGCCCAACTCAGAAACGACCCCGACTAAAGAGTCGGGATCGTTCTCCAGTATATTTCTTAATTCGTTTCTTGAATTGTCCATTATACTCTCTCTACTGCGATACCGGTGCTGTGACCGTTGATATCGAACTTCTCTGCATCGGAAGCCGGCTGAATATCCTCAGCCAGTGTCTCGGACATGATATGCTCCTTCGCGGATTCCACAGCAGCCTGAATATCCTCATCGGCATCCAGGTAGATGTGAATGTGATCCATCATCTCGAAGTCATGCTGTTTGCGCAGCTGCTGAATCTTCGAGATCAGCTCACGAACATAACCTTCCTGAATCAGCTCCGGTGTCAGCGTGGTCTCCAAGATGGTGAACACGTTGTTCTCCATGCCAACGACGAAGCCTTCCTTTGCGGAAATACGAACATCCAGATATTCTTCCGGAATCTCGTAATCCTCGCCACCTAGATTCATGGTAATTGGTCCGGCCTGAACCTTGGCGATCAGTTCCTTCGCATCGGCTGCAGCCAGCTTCTGTCCGAATTCCTTGACGTTCTTGCCCAGTGCCTTGCCGGCTTCGCGGAAGTTCGGCTTAATGGAGAAGTTCATGTACTTGTCCAGTTCCGGCTCAAATACAACTTCCTTCACATTCAGCTCTTCCTGAATCAGCGGAACCAGGTCGCTGATGATGGACTCGTAGCTACCGTCAATGATGACTTCCTGTAGCGGCTGACGAACCTTGAGTTTCTCCTTCTCCCGGGTTCCTCTTCCCAGGTTCACCAGTGTCTTGACCAGGCCCATTCTCTCTTCGACCTTCTCATCGATTAGACTCTCGTTCGCTTCCGGATAATAAGCCGTGTGAACGGTCTCTTTGCCAGTCAGCTTGATGTACATCTCATCCGACAGGAACGGTGCAATCGGCGCAATCAGTCTGGCCACGCCAACAAGAATCTCGTAAGTAGTCGCATAGACGCTCTTCTTATCCGTATCCAGTTCGTCCGCATAGAATCTTCTTCTCGCGCGGCGGATGTACCAGTTGGACATATCTTCCACAACGAAATCGTTGATGGTACGAACCATCTTCATGTGTTCGTAAGCATCCATCGCTTCCGTTGCTTCCTTAATGCACTTGTTGTAGCGGGAGATAATCCAGCGATCCAGCTCCGGACGGTCTTCATAAGGAACATCTAGGGATGCGACATCGAGATTATCCATGTTGGAATACAGCACAAAGAAGTTGTAGATGTTCTTCAAGGTGCCGAAGAACTTGCTGATTACTTCCTTGACGCCATCCTCATCGAAGCGGGTTGGTGTCCATGCCGGAGAAGTGGATACCAGGTACCATCTCAGCGCATCGGCACCGTACTTGTCCAGCAGCTCGAACGGGGATACGGTATTCCCTCTGGACTTGGACATCTTCTTTCCTTCCTTGTCCAGAATCAGGTCGTTCACCAGAACGTTTCTGTATGGCGATCTGCCCATGATGAAGGTCGAAATGGCCATCAGCGAATAGAACCAGCCACGGGTCTGGTCGATTCCCTCGCAGATGAAGTCTGCCGGAAAGAGCTCCTTCTCGAAGCGGTCTTTGTTCTCAAATGGATAGTGCCACTGCGCGAAAGGCATGGCACCGGAGTCGAACCAGCAGTCCATTACCTCCGGAATTCTTACCATCGTCTTGCCGCATTCCGGGCATGTCAGATGAACATCATCCACGTACGGACGGTGCAGTTCGATGGTCTCCGGATCAACGGCTTCTACGGCCTTCTCCTTCAGCTCTTCTCTGCTACCGATGCATTCCAGATGGCCGCATTCACAGCGCCAGATTGGAATCGGTGTACCCCAGTATCTGGAACGGGAAATAGCCCAGTCCTTCACCTCGGCCAGCCAGTTGCCGAATCTCTTCTCGCCAACAAATGGCGGATACCAGTTGACGGTGTTGTTGTTCTCTACCAGCTGATCCTTGAGCTTGCTCATCTCAATATACCAGCCCGGCTTAGCGTAATATACCAGCGGGGTACCGCATCTCCAGCAGTGTGGATAATTGTGCACCATCTTCTGCTTCGAGAAGACCTTGTTCTCCTCTGCCAGATGCTTCAGGATTGCCACATCCAGTCCATCTTCCATGACGAAATGACCCTTCCACGGTGTCTCGGTGAACTTACCCTTCTCGTCTACCGGACGAGCGAACGGTACGTTGTAACGGCGACAGGTGTTGTAGTCGTCTTCACCGAATGCATAGGCGGTGTGAACCAGTCCGGTACCATCTTCTGTCGTAACGTAATCAGCGCAAGCAACGAAGAATGCCTTCTTGTCACCGTCTTCCATCTTGACATATGGCATCAGCTGTTCGTATTCCTGATATTCGAGGTCTTTGCCCTTCATCTCTTCCAGGACTTCGTACTTCCCTTCGCCCAGAACCTTATCGGCCAGTGCTTTGCCGACAACGAAGATGTTGCCCTCTTCCGGACCTTCCAGCATCTTGGCACGGATATAATCCACGTCCGGACCAACGGTGATCAGTACGTTGGACGGCAGGGTCCATGGTGTGGTGGTCCAAGCCAGGAAGTATTCGTTGTCCATTCCCTTGCGCTTGAACTTGCAGGTAACAGTCAGAACGGAGATTTCCTTATATCCCTGAGCTACCTCGTGGGAAGCCAAGCCCGTTCCGCAGCGGGCGCAATACGGCTGTACCTTGTGACCTTCATAGATGAGACCGGCATCGAAGAACTTCTTCAGAATCCACCAACCGGTCTCGATGTAATCATTCTTGTAAGTGATGTACGGATCGTTCATGTCGGCCATGTATGCCATGCGGTCCGACATGTCTGTCCACATGCTGGTATATTTGAATACGGATTCACGGCACTTCTCGTTGAATTCCTTGATGCCGTACTTCTCAATATCCTGCTTGCCGTTCATGCCGAGCTGTTTCTCGACTTCAATCTCTACCGGCAGTCCGTGAGTATCCCAGCCGGCTTTTCTCTTCACCTGGAAACCCTTCATCGTCTTGTAACGGTTAATCGAATCCTTCAGTGTTCTTGCCATTACGTGGTGAATTCCCGGTTTGCCGTTTGCCGTCGGCGGGCCTTCATAGAATACGAAACTTGGGCAGTCTTCTCTTTCCTTCACGCAGAGGTCCAGAAGATCAATGTCTTTCCAATGCTGGACTTGTTCATTCTGGGTTTCTGCGACGGATTTTTCTGATAAGTTTTCAAACATAATTAGTACCTTCCGTCCCCTTTACATAATTATTTCATCGCGCCTGCTTCGGCTTATGATTATCACCGGTTACAACGATCCGTTACGATTATCCGTGAAGACCCCCGGTTACAACCGGTTATCACGAATCGTAGCCAATCATGATTGATTATAACCAGTCATAATCAATCATAAGCAATCAACACCGGCCATCACCGGCTATCACGGCTTCCAATCATGGGTTTCCCAAGCAATCCGCTAAGTAACAAAAAATTAGTTTCTAACCTGTATAATATATATTAGAAATGCGCAAAAGTCAAATCATCCGCGCAAATTGAACTGCGCCCGGAGCTCCTCCAGCACATCTTCGTAATCCCGGTGCTCCATTTGCGGGAACGCCCGCATCACGCGGCCGAAACCGAAATGCTTCCGCTGAAGATATGCCAGATAGAATTCTTCCTTCTTCTCTTCCAGCAGACCCTTCCGCTCCTCCATCTCCTGTGCCAGAGCCTCCCGCTTCTCCTCGCGAATCCGGCGCATCTCCGCCTTGGCATTCTCCACTTCCTGCGCCAGCGCTTCGAGACGCTGTTCTCTCGCACGGGTTCTCTCCTCTATGGCGGCTTCCACATCCTGGGCCAGCGCTTCCCGTTTCTCTTCGCGAATCCGGCTCATCTCGGACATGGTGTCTTCCACTTCCTGGGCCAGCGACTGAATGCGCTGCTCCCGGGCACGAAGCATCTCCGCTCTCGCTTCCTCCAGCTCCAGTCGGTTGTCCTCCAGGGCATCCCGTAATTCTGCTTTTACCAGAGAGGTCTGCACCTTCAGGTCATCCACCTTCTGCGCCGTCTCCAGCGCTTCCGTGCCAATGCGGCTACTCAGCTCATCGCTGACCACACGCATCCGCTGCCGAAGCTCATCCAGCTCGGCAAAGCGCTTGTTGAGCCCGATCATGATGAATACAGAAACAACGAAGTCCGCGAAATAGAGGAGGCACGCTGCGGCCACCAGCCAGGGCGCCAGCCTCCACGCCAGGAACGGCGCGAGGATGCTCCTCACCAGCGGCTGCACCTCCCGCACCACCAGCACGATGCCGAGGCCCCAGATGATGCTGAACTCCAGACAGATATAGCCGTGGAAGTTGAACGGCTTCTCGCGGTAATCCCACCACCGGGCATGGAAACAGCGGTCCAGCACCCAGCCGCCAAAGAGCTCGATGGAAGTCGCGATGGTGATGCCGCAGAGAAAGATGGCTCCGAAACTCACTGAGGAAATATTTCGGCCAAAAATAAATGTCACCGTGAGGAAGATTCCGACCACGCCGAAGCCGTAAATGGGGCAGACCGGGCCGTTCAGGAAACCGCGGTTCACGACGATGCCCTTCGTCAGCGCCTGATATACTACTTCGACCATCCATCCCAGCACAGAATAGAGAATGAAGTAGGTGATTATCGCCAGAGGTGTTATTTGTGCTGTCATAGGTTGATTATTGCTCCTTTATTCTCTGTTATCATCTCTTGTATTATTTCTTGTCGATTCCGAATAGCGTCCCGACATTCTTCCCCTTGACCCACCGCCGGAAGGTCGGTAGAATGAATATATATTGAGTCACGGAGGTGGATTTCCATGCCACTATTCATCGTCGGTTTCATCCTGCTGGTCGGGCTTCTGATCTATGCAGTCTATTATTATTTCATCCAGGCACCGTCGGATTCGGATCCGCGGATGAAGAAACCATCTTCGAAATTCGTCGGTACCGCACGCAGGGATGCGGATGCGGAGCCGGAGCGCAAGGTCATCTATTTTCCTTCCGCTTACGCCGGCCCGAAGTCGTCGGATTCGCAAAGACAAGATGCGCAAGAATCCACACCCCAGGAGTCCGAAGTACATCAGCCGGACGATAAGGATGAATAAATATCGGACAGACCTCCGTCAGCTACATCGAATGCATTATATCTGGCAAGCGCAAGTAGCCACGCCGGAATCCGAAGTCACGAGTTCATCTCGCGACATCCTGGTGCCCACCTAAGAATCATAATTTCAGCAAAGATGAGTAAGATTTTACTCATCTTTGCGCTTCTGTTGCAGCTTATGCCTATGCCTCTCACTCCTTGCCTTCCATCAGCAGCTGCTGGCTGTCAATGCGCGGTTTCCGGTTCTTCTTGCGGCAATATCTGCCGCGATTATCCATATAACGACCCTTCACGTTGTCGTTGAAGTTCAATTGCATAATCCGCTTAATCTTCTGCGCCACCTTCGGCGAAAGAATCGGAAATGCCAGCTCGACGCGGTTCTCGGTATTTCGTTTCATCCAGTCCGCGGAACTGATATACATTCGCTCGGATTTTCCCGAGCCGAAAATATATACCCGGGAATGCTCCAGATACCGGCCCACCACGTTCACCACCTCAATGTTCTCCGTGTGATTCGGAATGCCCGGTACCAAGCAGCAGATGCCGCGAACAATCATACGAATTTGCACCCCGGCGTTCGAGGCCTCCGATAGTTTCCGGATCAGATCCACATCCGTCACGGAATTCACCTTGATAAAGATGCGGCCCTTCTCGCCCTTGGCAATTTCCCGGTCCATCTGGTGCATCAGTTCAGGCTTCAGGCTCTGCGGCGCCGCCAGAATATGGTCATATTCCTTGAGGAAATTATTCTTGTATACGTGTTTGAAGAACCGGTAGATATCTTTCCCCAACTCCTGATTGTAGGTAATCAGCGAGAAATCCGTATACTGCTTCGCCGTCTTCTCGTTATAGTTGCCGGTGCCGACCTGCGTGATGTAGGTTCGCTCGCCCATCTCATTCAGGACAATCTGGCACATCTTGCTATGCACCTTGTAATCGTCCAACGTCTCACTGCCGTAATAAATCTTACAACCGGCCATTTCCAGCTTCTTCGACCAATCGATGTTGTTCTGCTCGTCGAATCTCGCTCGAAGCTCGAAGAGAAGCCGTACCTTCTTGCCGTTCACCGCGGCCCGGGCCAGATGCTCCGCAATCTTCGAATCGCTGCTGAGGCGGTAGATGGTCATTCGAATCTCCGTCACATGGGGATCCACGGATGCCTCCTCCAGGAGCTGAAGGAAAGGATTCATGGAATCGTACGGATAGCAGGAGAAGATATCCTTCTGCCGAACCAGATCCATGATTCGCTCCCCCGGATGAAGCTTCAGTTCCCGCTGACGGTATTTCGGGTACTTCAGCGCCTTGCGGACATTCTCCGGCAGAAGCTCCTTGAGGTCATCAAAGAACCGGAAATCAATCGGCGCTTCACTGTAGAAGCATTGCGCCTCTTCCAGATGGTATTCATGCAGCAGTCTCTTCCGAATCGACTTGGCACTCTTCGGCGCACCCTGAATCTCCAGCCGTACCACCGGCTGACGGTCCCGCCCCTGAATCAGCTGCTGCATCTGCACGCGAAAATCTCCCGCCACACGGGCATCCTCGTCCTTCACCTGAATTTCCGCATTTCTCGTGATGCGGAAGCACGCGCCCGACTTCATCCGGAATGGCGTCATCAGCTCACCGAGGAAGCAGGCCACCATGTCCTGCACGAAGAGATAGGATTGTTCTTTCTTCTCTCCGCTCTTCGTCCCGTTCTTGCTCCGTTTTGCCGGCACCTTCCACAGCGCCGGAACGCTATCCGGAATCTCGATGATGGCATAGTAATCCTTATCTGCAGACTCCAGCGTCGCGAGGAAGTAGATGTGCTGGTTCTCCAGGAACGGAAAATCATCTTTACCCGTGTAAAAACGAGTTCGAAGCTGCCCACGAATCCGGTCCATAAAGTAATTCCGTGCCGCTTTATATTCCGCATTCGTCCATTGATCCTTGGATTTGAGGAGAATGCCCTTCTTCTCCAGGTCTTTCACCACTTCGTGATAGATTTCATCCTTCTTGCTATAGAGGGAGGCACATCTTCGATAGATGTGATGCAGCTGTTCTTCCGGTGTCATACCGGAGAGCGGATCTTCGTGGTCCGCACCCAGCTGCACCAGGTCCAGCAGACTTCCCACCCGGACCATGAAGAATTCATCCAGATTCGAGGCAAAGATTTCCACAAAGCCCATTCTTTCCAGAAGCGGAACGGTGACATCCTGTGCTTCCTCCAAGCAGCGTTCATCGAACTGGAGCCAGGAGAGCTCCCGATTGCCGGTATATCCTTTCGTATACAAATCTTCCATTGATAATCCTCTTGCGTACCAAAAGCGCCCTGCTTCATCGGTTCCGCAAGGCGCTTCGAATTTATTTTTGGCTAGAAAGTAACCTTCACATTCTCTCTCTCCTCCGCATCGGCCAGTCCGAAGAGCGGCTTACGGTCGAAGCGGAAGATGGAAGCCAGGAGGCTACCCGGGAATGTCTGGATGCGGACATTGTATTTCTTGACGCAGGCATTGTAATACTTGCGTGCGTTGGCAATGTCCTCTTCCGCCCTGTTCAGCTGCTTCATCAGCTCGGTGAAGTTGCTGTTCGCCTTGAGGTCCGGATACTGCTCGGCCACCACGTGGATGGAGCGAAGGGCTTCCGTCACAGCGGCGTCCTTCTCCATCTTCTCGCCGGCGGAGGTAGCGGTAACCGCTGCGTTGCGCGCCTGTACCACCGCTTCCAGTGTCTCGGATTCGTGCTTGGCATAGCCCTTCACCGTCTCCACCAGATTCGGAATCAGGTCATATCTTTTCTTCAGGTACACGTCCATGGTGGAGAAAGCCTCGTCCACGTTGACAGAGCTCTTCACGATGTTGTTGTAGGCGGACACTTCCCAGATAACGAGGATAATGCCCACAATGATAATAAAGAGTAGAATTTTAATCAGCATTTCGGTATTCCTTTCTGCATATGCGCTATATCATAACCGGTCTATGTGAATTTCTACCAGGCGCCGCCTCCGCCGCCTCCGGATCCTCCGCCGCTGAAGCCGCCGCCTCCGCCGCCTCCGGAGCTGAAGGCACCGCCTCCGCCGCCGCTATCCTTCGAGGAGCTTAGGTTGATGGTATCCCGCACGCTGCCGGATACGTGGTTCAGCATGGAATCCATCATCACCACGTCGAAGTAAGGGGAATCGCTTGTATCGCCGTAGGAAGAATACCAGGTAGGCTTCTCCACCGCGATGGATTCAAATTTGCTGGCCCATTTCTTGGTCATGCCGAACACATAGGCATACGGCAACACATTGTAGAAGTAGGATGGGTTCTCTTCAACCAGCGCTTCGATTCGGTCCAGCTCCGCATCCCGGATGAAATTCCGGAAGCCAAGCACTTTGCCGTAGAGCTCGTTACTCCATTCCGTCCGCGTATCCATGCCGAAGATCAGGAATGGGGCAACCACGAAGAATCCCAGCATCAGCGTGGTAATCCAG
>CAVGMK010000002.1:0-5334 GCA_963630135.1 Oscillospiraceae bacterium | reverse complement strand
CCCACGAACCGCAGCAGCAGGAAGCATTCCGTTCGCATGCGACGGTAACGGATTCGGAGCATTTCATTCGCCGGTATTTGTAACAGGTAGGAATATATTCACACATATATTACAGAAGAGAAATCCATGAACAGAACGTACGACAGAATTATCATTATCGGTGCCGGCGCAGCGGGTCTCAGTGCGGCCCTTGAGCTGGCCAAAAATAAGATCCATTGTATCCTGGTTTCCGACCTGGCGTCGGAGCGCGCGCAGACCGTGATGGCGAAAGGCGGCGTGAACGCCGCCTGCGAACGGACCGGTGATTCGCCGGCGCTTCACGCGGAGGAGACGATGGAAGCCGGACGCGGAATCGCGGATCCGGAAGCGGCATTGGCCATGGCGGAAGCCGCACCGAAGATTATCGAGATGCTCCATGAGGCGGGAATGCTCTTCACGCTGAATGAAGACGGGGTCCCGGCGGTACACGAGTTCGGCGGACAGTCGAAGGAGCGGACGTATTACTGCGCTTCCAGCACGGGCAAGCAATTGATGCATACGTTGATTGCCGCGGCGCGTCGTTTCGAATCGGAGGGGACCATCGAACGAATGATGGGCTGGTCCTATCTCCGCCTAATCTATCAGGATGGCGTTGCTTACGGCTGTAGCGTGATGAGCCGGATTACCGGGGAGATCCGGAGTCTGTATGGTAAAGTGATTATCGCATCCGGCGGCCTCGGCGGCATGTTCGGGAAATCCACCGGTTCAGTGCAGAACACCGGCAACGTGTCCGCCAACCTGTTTGCGTCGGGGGTTCGATTCGCCAACGGTGAATTTATCCAATTTCATCCGACGACAGCCCGTCTTCGCGGGAAGAATCTCCTGATCTCGGAAGGTGCCCGCAGCGAAGGCGGCAGACTCTTCGTTATCCGGGAGAACAAGCCGTATTACTTTATGGAAGAGAAATATCCGGAGCATGGTAATCTGATGCCGCGGGATGTCATCTCGAGAGAGGAGTGGCATTGGATGAAGGCCGGGTATCCGGTCTTTCTGGACCTTCGCCATCTGGGGGAAGATGTCTTACAGGAGAGGCTGCCGGGCGTGATGGAGGATTGCAAGCGATATCTGGGCCTGAATCCTGCAGAGGAACCGATTCCAATCGAGCCGGGTATCCATTATTTCATGGGGGGCATCTGGGTGGACCGGGGACACCGGACCTCGATGAAGAACCTCTATGCCATCGGGGAATGCGACAGCCAGTATCATGGGGCGAACCGTCTGGGCGGGAACTCCCTGCTGAGTGCGCTCTACAGCGGCGAGGTGGTATGCCAATCCATCCTGACGGACGGCGCTACGCTGGAAGTGCCGGAGAATTTGCTTCTTTCTTCTTCCCAGACGGACGGCGTTACGGAACGCAAGACACCGGAATCCGGATTGAAGATAGAGCATGAATCAGGGGCTCTACATAATCCCGGTATTTCATCGGAACCGGAGTCCGAAGGCGAGACGACCTGCACCCGCCGGGATATTCCGGGCAGCTACATGGACGGCATGACCGCCCTTCGCCGCATTCTCCTAAGAGGTCTAGGTATCGTTCGGGAAGAGTCCACGCTTCAGAAGGCACTCCGGGAAATCAATGAGCTACAGAATCAGATTGCAAGTACGACGGACAGCACCGCGAGTCCGGTAGAGAACCGTAGTCTGGCAGATTGCTGTCTGCTGGGCAAGGCACTCCTGCTGAGCGCGGATGCGCGCAAGGAGAGCCGGGGTGCTCACAGTCGAAGCGATTATCCGGAAGAGCTTCCGGAATATGAGAAACAGACCATCGCAGAATATACAGATGGTAAGATAGAAATCTATTTCCGGAAAGCAGGTGAAGCTGATGAACATTAGAATAACAGTACGAAGACAGGCTTCACCGGAAGAGAAACCTTATCTGCAATCCTTCGAATACGAAGGAGACGGGAATCTGACCGTGGCAGATTGGCTGACAGAAGTGAATCAAGGCGAGGCGAAGACGAATCGCATCTCCTGGGAGTGCGGCTGTCAGGAAGAGAAGTGCGGCGCCTGCGCGATGCGAATCAACGGAGTGCCGGTGCTGGCCTGTGCGCAGTTCCTGAAGGATATAGCGACAAAGGAAGGTTCACAGAAGAGCTTGGGCGACGCGACGAAGAACAGATTAGGTGACCCATCGGATGGCTTGCCGGAAGGCAGTGCAGAAGCTGCCCCGAAGCTTACATCAGAAGACTCTGCCATAGACGGCTATATCCTCTTAGAACCACTGAGCAAATTCCCACTGGTCAAGGACCTCACCGTGGATCGGACTTCGATGTTCGATATCCTTCGCGAGATGAAGGTCTGGACGGATGACACCGGCGGCACGGATTACGGTAAGGACCGGGAGCTGGAGCTGAAGGCGGGTGAGTGTCTGCAGTGCGGATGCTGCCTGGAGGTATGCCCGAACTTCCTTGCGGGTAAGAACTTCTCCGGCGCAGCGGGGCTGGTGGCGGCGTACCGTGCCATCGAACAGAATGCGCGGGATGCGCACCGCCAGGAGATGAAGAAGGAATACCGGAAGAAATTCTTTGCCGGCTGCGGGCAATCCCTCTCCTGCCAGGAAGTGTGCCCGAAGAATTTGCCGATTGATGCAATTCAGGCAAGGGCAAATCACCGCTAACATGCCCGATATTATCACATAGCATGGTGTAACGCTGTGCGGTGGGATGAAATCTCGCGGGATGCCGTGTCCCGTCTATGACATGGCGAGACACCACGAAATTCACGCATTCGCATATAATATCGCGTACTATAGCGCATCACCATATAGATCACTTAGAAGGAGGCCATCCATGGCACACTGTCTAACTCTCAAGAAATCCAATTGCAAGAATTGCTACAAATGCATTCGCCACTGCCCGGTCAAGGCCATCCGTTTCTCCGGTGACCAGGCACACATCATCGCCGATGAGTGCATCCTGTGCGGCCGCTGCTTCGTTGTCTGTCCTCAGAATGCGAAAGAAGTGGTCAGCGAGGTGGAAGCCGTCAAGGTGATGATTCAGAGCGGCGATCCGGTGGTGGCCAGCCTGGCACCATCCTTCGTGGCCAACTACGACGGCGTCGGCATTGAGTCCATGCGGGAAGCCCTGAAGAAGCTGGGATTCTATGACGCTGAGGAGACCGCTATCGGCGCGACGATGGTGAAGCGGGATTACGAGCGTCTGGTTCGGGAGAAGCAACGTTCCGTCATCATCAGTTCCGCCTGCGCCTCCGTCAACCTGCTGATTCAGAAGCACTACCCGGAGCTCATCAAATACCTGACGGACACGCTGTCCCCGATGCAGGCGCACTGCGTGGACATCAAGAAGCGCATCCCGAACGCACGCACCGTGTTCATCGGCCCGTGCGTGGCGAAGAAGGATGAAGCCCAGCGTTACCCGGGCATTGTGGACGCAGCGCTGACCTTCGAGGAACTGACCCGCTGGATGGCGCAGGAGAAAATAGAACCGGAGAAGAAGATGGATTCCGACCCGAATACATTAGCACGCATCTTCCCGACGGCCGGCGGCATCCTGAAGACCATGAAGGAGCGTGACCCGGAATACGAATATGTAGCGGTTGATGGCATCGAGAATTGTATCTCCGCGCTGGAAGATGTATTGCACGGCAATGCCAATCACTGTTTCATGGAAATGTCCGCTTGCAATGGCAGCTGCGTGAACGGACCGGTGATGGAGAAATACCATCCGCTCTTCATGAAGGATTACCTGGCAGTTGCCCGCTATGCCGGAACGGAAGATTTCGAAGTGGAGCAGCCGGAAATCAGCGAGATTTCCCGACGCTACGATATCTTAGAGGGCATGAAGGATATGCCGAATGAGCGGAAGATTCAGGAAATTCTGAACCGGATGGGCAAGAAGCGGCCGTCGGATGAGCTCAACTGCGGCACTTGCGGGTATGACACCTGCCGGGAGAAGGCCATCGCCATCTACCAGGGCAAAGCGGAGATTGAGATGTGCCTTCCGTACCTCAAGGAGAAGGCGGAGAATTTCTCGAACATTATTTTCGACAACACCCCGAACGGACTCATTGTCCTCAACGAGCGACTGGAAATTCAGCAGATTAACCCGGCTGCCTGCCGCATCATGAACATCCGAAGACCGTCGGATGTGCTGGGTGCGCAGGTGGTAACGGTGCTGGACCCGAAGCCGTTCCTGGATGCGCTGGAGAGCAAGAAATCCGTCTTCCAGTGCGCTTATCTGGCGGAATACGACCGCTACGTGGAGGAGCAGGTGCTCTATGACCAGGGATACCGCATGCTCTTCTGCCTGCTGGAGGATGTCAGCGATGAGGCGGCAGAGCGGGAGAAGAAGGCGCAGATGCGCCGCCAGACGACGGAAGTCGCCGACCGCGTGGTAGAGAAGCAGATGCGCATCGTGCAGGACATCGCTTCCCTCTTAGGCGAGACCGCCGCAGAGACGAAGATTGCGCTGACGAACCTGAAGGAGTCGTTGAAAGATGAATGATCTAAGTGTAGATATTGGCTACAAGAGCCTGAATCATTACGGAGAATACCTGTGCGGTGATCATGTGGATGTGGTTCAGCAGGAGGGCAGCGACTCCAAAGTCGTGGTCCTGGCAGACGGCCTCAAGAGCGGCGTCAAAGCCAGCATCCTCTCCACTCTCACGTCCAAAATCATCTCCACCATGATGGCGCAGGGCTTGAGTCTGGAGGAGTGCGTCAAGACCATCGCGGCAACACTCCCCATCAGCTCGGAATACGGCGTGGCCTATTCCACCTTCACCATCATGCATATCATCGATAACGAGGTGATGAACCTCATCCAGTACGACAATCCGCTGGTCATCATGATCCGGGATTACCACGCGGTGGACTATCCGAAGACGGAGACCGTCATCGACGGGAAGAAGATCTATCGCTCCCAGATCCGCCTTCAGGAGAACGATATCTTCGTCGCCATGAGTGACGGCTGCCCGGGCGCCAACGCGACGCTGTCCTACAACAAGAACTGGAAGGAAGAGGACATCGCGGCCTTCGTGGAGACGCTGTCGCCGATTGGATACACCGCGAAGACGCTGGCGTCCATCCTGACGGAGGAATGCAACAAGCTGTACAACGGCAAACCGATTGACGATACGACCGCTTGCATCGTTCGCGTCATCCGCCGGAGCCAGATTAACGTGATTTTCGGGCCGCCGGCCAACCCGGACGACTGCGACCGGATGATGTCTCTCTTTTTCTCCAAAGCAGGCAAGCACATCGTCTGTGGCGGAACCACCGCGTCCATTGCGGCAGAATATCTGGGCAAGCCGATTCGCACCAGCGCGAAATACAAC
>CAVGMK010000001.1:0-10277 GCA_963630135.1 Oscillospiraceae bacterium | reverse complement strand
CCAGAGTCTCCTTGGCTTCTGCGGCGGCGGCAACGTCCGGGTGAATCTCCCAGCCTTCGTAGCCTTCGATGCAGTGAACGACCGGGAGCTTCTGACCCTCCTGGGTGTGAAGGTAATCCTTCTGGTGGGTGTCGCGGGTGCAGATGACCGGGCCGTCCCAGCTACGGATGACCTGGACAACGGCCGGAACAATCTCGGATGCTTCCGGCGTTCCCAGCGCGCCGTCAATGAAATCATTCTGCATATCGACAACAATGAGATAATCCATGGCGTGACCTCTTTCTTTATTTCTTCATTTCTTGCGTGGATTGTTGGTTGCTCCGGGCACTCCAAGCGTCGCGCTATGACGGCGCCGGGACGTGCCTTTAAGGTTATTATATTATCGCTAAGGGGGTATTGGCAAGGCGTGCAGTGGGATAATTCGAACCAGATAATTGGTGATTTGGATTGAAAGCGGAAGGGGAATAGTGGTAGACTGAGAAGACGTATGACAGAGGGGGAACGTATTTCCATGAAGGAAGATAATTTTCTGCTGATTAACCGGAAGGCGCAGAAATTCGGCGAAGTGACGATGATGAAGTCTGGGATGGTATTCCGGGACGCCGAGGGCAAAGTGCTGGATTACGGCGTGCTGATGCTGAATCGCGATGTCCGGGTGTGCCTGTACTGCGATGAGGTTCGCAACCTGACATTCCTGGTGGCGAAGCCCGGCGAGTATGCGATTGTGACGGTTATTTCGGGTCAGGAAGGGATGTACCGGCGGATGCGGGATGCTTTGAAGAAATTCCCGGAGCTTCAGCTCAGCCCGCAGAATCGGAAGATTAACCGCTATGCGGAGCGGCTGCTGGAGAAGCTGAAGCGAGGCGAGGAAATTCGCGTGGTGGACGAGGTTCGCAAGGAAGATATGGTTGTCTGTCCGGAATGCGGCGTGCAGTGCCCGGTGGGAACAACCTATTGCATGGAATGTGGCGCGGAGTTGCCGCAAACTCGATAGCAGTCCAGGAAACACGCCTAGATAGACAAGGATTTCGCGGACAAGCACGAAATTGCATGCCCTGATACGGCGGCGAGAATCCGCCGCAGTGCAGCCATCCGCCAATCAGGCAAACAGAGAATATATAGGAATATAACGCATACAAATAGGAGGAATTCAATGAAGAAGTTGTACAAGAAGAATAAGCCGATGTTCTTTCGCATCCTGATGATTTTCTGGCTCGCCATGCTGGTGCTGGCTTTCATCCGGGGATGGGACATGATGTCGAAGCTGATGTGCGCCAGCTTGGCGGCGTCCTGCTTCATCTTTGTCGGCACGTCCAAGAAGGATGAGGAATGGATTAAGGAACACGGCGATCCGGACGAATTCGCAAAGAAGATGAAGGAGTTCGAGGCCCAGGAGGAGGCCGCGAAGGCGGCAGCCGAGGCAGGGGCATCTGCTACAGAGGATGAGTCGGCAGAAGAAATCAGTGCGGAGGGAGAGTCCGCTGCAGAGGTGGAACAGGAAGCAACCGGAGAACCGGAAGTCGAGGCTGAAGAATAAGAAGAAAGAAACAGGAGGCGTGGGATGAGCATTCTCGTGGACCGACGGAAAATGTCGAAGGGCTGGAACCACTTCGACATTATGCACAAAGACCGCCGTGTCGCCCGCATTTACGAGAACGGCAAATGCGAGGTGCACGACTCCCTTTTCATGCCATATAATCTGTATTTCGAGGAATCCGACGACATCGACGAGCGTGTGAACAATCTCAGCAATTTCTACTATTGGTGCTCTTCGCGGGTGCTTACATTGGACCGGAAATACGCGAAGGAAATCCTGGTGGCTATCGGCGCCAATCAGGCGGTAACGGATAGGGAACGCGCCATGATTGCGGCATCCTACCACGGACTCAGCCTGACCGATGTGTACTGGATTCAATCGGCGGGGGAGTCGCTATCCTTCGATGATGTGAACCTGTATCAGCACTCTCTGACGAATGCCTTCACCGATGTGAGCCTGAGAGGCAAGGCCATGACGATTCAGAATGCGGAACTGGCCGAACCGGGAACCGCGGCAGGCGATGTCTCTGTTCAAGGCGTTGCACCGAAGGCTTGGGTTCGAGAGAACGGCAAGATTTATCTTCTCAAGGACGGCAATGAAGAGGAAGTGGAAGCCGAGCTGCTGGCCTCCCGGATTGCGAACTGCTTCGATGTGAATCATGTGGAATACGTGGCGGACATGTTCGACGGCACGAAGGTCTCGAAGTGCGAACTCATCACGTCGGAAGACAGAAGCATTGTGCCATTCGAGTATATCGCCATATATTGCGACAATAACGATCTGGACAAGTATGAATTTGTCCGGCACAAGGACAACTATTCCTACAATATGATGAATATCCTCGACTACCTTCTGGGCAACACCGACCGCCACTGGGGCAACTGGGGCTTCTATGCCGATAACTCGACTAACGAGCTATTAGGACTGTACCCGCTGATGGATTGGAACAAGGCTTTCCGCGCATACGAAAGCCTCGAAGGCGACGTGTGCCAGACTACTGCCCAGCGGATGACGCAGCGAGAGGCGGCCATCCAGGCAGTGCAGCAAACCGGCTTGAATCAGATTGCTCCAGTGCCGGAAGACTGGTTCCCGAACCCTGCGCTGCAGGACATGTTCTTCCGCCGCTTGGCAGAGCTGAAGTCTTATGAGCCAAAAATAAATTAAGTGGATGTCTTAGACATCCGATTCCGCATGGTTTCCGGCATGCCGAGATTTCCATTCTCAGGATGCAATAATCCGAAGCTAATGTCATCGAAGGTGATGTTCAAGCCAGAGTAGCGTTTTGAAATGAAATAACGAATAGATCACAAAAAATTAAAGATTCCGAGCCCCCCAGGGAGCCCGGAATCTTTTTTATACATGATATCTACTTTTAACCGAATGTACTTAGCACTACGCCGCCTTCCGGTTCCCCTTCGCGAAATGGAAGACCAACCCGATGGCGAATCCCAGGATGGCCGGCACCAGCCAAGCCAGTCCGATATCGGAGAACGGCAGGAAGTTCAGCACGGCATCCGGAATGCGGTCGCCGCCGATGGCCCGGAACGCGCCTTCCGGCAGGGAAGTGATCAGGTCGTGGATGGCTGCAATCAGCGTCAGTCCCGTCGTCCACACGAATACCACGCGGTCATACTGGAAGAAACGCCCGAGGAGCGACAGCAGAATCAGCGTGATGGCGAGCGGATAGAGGAACATCAGAATCGGCACCGCGTAGCTGATGATGGCGTTCAATCCGACGTTGGCGAACGTGAAAGACATCAGGCTGAAGATGATGGCCCAGACGCGGTAGGACGGTCCCTTCGGGAATAGTTCAGTGAATGTCTCAGCGCAGCTGGTAATCAGGCCGACCGAGGTCTTCAGACAGGCCAGCGTGACCGTTGCGGCGAGGACGAACAGTCCGACATTACCCAGGTAGTGCTGCGCAATCTGTGCCAGCGCGATACCGCCGTTCTCGGAAGTCTCGAACAGGCCGCGGCTCTGTACACCGACGATGGTAACCGCGATGTAGATGACGGCCATCAGAATGCAGCTGAAGAAGCCGGCTTTGACCGTGCTGCGAGCGACTTTATCCGGGTCCTCGATGCCGAGTCCCTGAATAACGTGAACCACGACGATACCGAAGGCCAGGCTGGCCAGCGCGTCCATGGTGTTATAACCCTCGAGGAAGCCCGTGAAGAACGACTGTGTCACATAGGAATCCTGCGGCACCACTTCGCTGGCGGAAGTGCTCGGATTCAGCATGGCCACAACGACCAGAATACCGAGGAACGCCAGGAAGCACGGATTCAACAGCTTGCCAATCCATACCATAATCTTGCCCGGACGAAGCGAGAAGAAGAGCGCAATGGCGAAGAATACCAGCGAGAACACCAGCAGATAGATGGTGGCATTCGCGCCTTCCGGCATCACGTTCTCAATACCCACCGTGAAAGATGTGGTCGCGCAACGCGGAATCGCGAAGAACGGCCCAATCGTCAGGTAGAGCATGCAGGTAAAGAATAGCGAGTACGGGCGGCCGATACGGCTCCCCAGTTCAAATAATCCGCTGGAGCGGCTGATACCCAGCGCCGCCACGCCCAGCAGCGGCAGTCCGACGCCGGTTACCAGAAATCCGGCGATAGCCGGCCATACATTGGCGCCGGCGAGCTGCCCCATATGCACCGGGAAAATCAAATTTCCCGCGCCAAAGAACATCCCGAAGAGCATGCTGGCAATGTAGACATACTCGCGACGAGTTAACTTCTCTTTCATTGTTCAATTTCTCCTGTTATCGCACTTGTGAATTATTGCATCCAATCTGTCGTCCCTTACCCTTGGAAGCCCTATATTGCGGCGGTAACATGCCGCGTCACGCCCGGCCGTCGGTGCCTGCTTGCACCGTAGCCTCTCGCATCCCGTTCCCTGTTCCCCTTGCTTGTAACGTGTGCTTAGCAATTCGTGGCGGTAACCATCGCCCTCCATAACATGGAGATGCGGTGATAACATATGTCGACCTCCAGCATTACATTATTGTCACTGGAGGTCGGTTGTATTCGATATATCGAATTTTTTTTGGCTAAAAACAAGTTCTATCAGCCGGAGACGTCCGGCCTCTGCGAGCGATTACTTACCGATGTAACGGCTCTCGATGTAATATCTCTTCTCGTTGGCTTCGCCCATGGAGAAGGTCTTCCGTGGCAGCGCGCCGTCAGCGGCTACGGCCGGGAAGAGCATGAACTTGTCCATGGCCGGCAGGTAGAATCCGGCGTTGCCGGCTGCTGCGGACAGGGACTCCACTGCCTTGGTGCCGTGGATGTAGTCGATGTCTGCGTCTTTTCTTTCCTTCACGATGACATCGAGTGCGTTCTGGAGCGCGCCGACTTCCAGCTTGTTGGCTGGGTCTGTTACCACGATGGTGCCGCGCTGCTCGCCGGTTACATACGGAATGGCGAACTCGCCCTCAGCGGCCTGGTAGTCCTCGGCCTCGAGATGAGCGCCGCCGTTCTGAGCCTGCAGCAGCTCTACGGTCTCGTTCACGAGATCCATGCCGGACTGACCGTTCTTCGCGAAGATGACACGGTGAATCGGCTCGAAGACGATGCCTTCGTCGTGGATGTTCTCGATCTCGCACAGTGCGTAGCGAGCCGGATGATTCTCGGCTTCTTCCGGTGTGAGGGTCTTCTTCAGGTTCTCCCACATGGTCTTTGCGGTAGCCAGCGAGTGGTTGCCGTCGCCCATTGCCTGGAAGATGATGTTGCCTTCGCCGTACTTCTCTGCCGCCTTGTCATACAGTGCGGAGAGGGCTTCCTTTGCGCCTTCGAGATCCTTCTCGGCGATGAATGCGCCGGAGATGTGTCCGCCGTTCATCATCAGGTCGGTGTCGTAGATGGTCTCCTGTGGTGCGTTCACCAGCGGCTCGATGACACTCTTCTCCGGATCATCAATCAGGATGAGGATGTGTGGCAGCTCGATTGGTGCGCCTTCGCGGATGCGGAGACGAGGTGGGATTCTCTCGATAACGGTTCCCTCGGTTGCGCGTGTCAGCGAGGTGGAACCCTTGTTGAAATCATACTGTTCGAGGTCGGTTGCGATGACGAGACCGGTGCGGGTTCTTCCCTCTGCCGTTCTCTGAATCAGCATGCATCCCGGTGCCAGCGTGCGGAGCGTACCGTCAGCGAGGTACTGATCCATGGTGGTGCGGATGGTAGCAATCTTGTCCGCTTCGCAGTCCTTGCCGAGGAAGATTTCCGGCAGCATCATCCGAAGTGTGGATGGTGCGTCACCGACAATTTTCTCTACTTCTTCCCAGTATTCTGGCTCAGAAGTGTACTGGTCGCAAGCAACGACAGCCCACTTGCTGTAATCTGTGCCTTCCTTCGGCAGCATGATTTCCGGAATGTGGAATCCGAATGTTCCCCAATCATATTTAGCCATAATGAATCCTCCTATATTGCTTATCTTTACTTTACTTTGTCTTGTCTTTGGCCTGACATACATCTTATATTATCGCTTATAATGTATTCTTTTTCAACCTGAATCAAAATCAAATATTGATATTAATTTATTTTATCGCCACTTCCGGTGTTTTGTGCTATGATGTACTTTGCCTTTGAGACGACTTTAAGACCACTTTAAGAAGGCTTAAAGATGAATAATGATTTCTGGAGGATATTTTAATGAAAATAATCGTTGCGGGAACCGGTAAAGTGGGGAACCTGCTGGCGGATCAGTTGACCCGGGACGGGCATCAGCTGGTCGTTATTGACAAGAACCCGATTGCACTGGAAGCGGTGATGGAGCAGTACGACGTCATGTCCATCGAGGGCAACGCGGCGTCTGTCAGCGTACTCCGGGCTGCCGGCATTCAGCGCACCGACCTGCTGATTGCGGCGACCGGCGAGGATGAGACTAACCTGCTGGCCTGTCTGACAGCGAAGGGAATGAACCCGGACATTACTACCATCGCGCGCGTTCGCACGCCGGAATACATGGAGACAACGGATATGCTGGGAGATCAGCTGGGTCTGTCCCTGACCGTGAACCCGGAATTCCAGACCGCTCACGAGATTAGCAGCCTGCTCCGTTATCCGGGCTTCCTGAGCCGAGAGGAATTCGTCAACGGTCTGGTGGACCTGGTGGAACTGTACGTATCGGATCAGTCCATACTTCGCGGCAAAGCACTTCACATGCTTCCGGGTATCGTGAAATGCCAGATTCTGGTGTGCGTTGTCGTGCGACACGATGAGGTTATCATTCCAAGCGGTGATTTTATCCTGGCGGAGGGCGACCATATCTACGTTACCGCCTCTGCAGCCAACCTGAGCACGCTGCTCCACAATCTGCATATCGTTACCCGCAAGATTCGCAACGTAACCATCACCGGTGGCGGACGAATCGCCTATTATCTGGCACGGAAGCTGGAAGCAGAGAATATCAATGTCAAGATTATTGAGCAGCGGCTGGATCGCTGTGAATACTTGGCCAATCGCCTTCGGGATGCGACCATCATCCTGGGAGACGCATCGAAGGAATCCGTACTGGACAGAGAACATATCGAGAATACCGATGCATTCATCTCCATGACGGGCATGGATGAGCTCAACGTCATCACTTCGCTGTATGCGAATGAGCTGAAGGTACCGAAGGTGGTCACCAAGCTCGGTCGGGGGGAGAACCTGTCCCTCATCGGCCACATGGATGTCGGTAGCGTGATAACGCCGAAAATCCTTTGCGGCAATACCATTCTCCGTTACGTTCGCGCGATGCAGAACGGTTCGGATGCTGCGGAGACCATGCACTCCATTGCATCCGGTCGCGCGGAGGCCTATGAATTCAAGGTGAATGAAGATACATTGCATCAGAATGAGCCGCTGAAGGACATCCGGTTCCGGAAGAATGTCCTGCTGGCGACCATTACCCGGGACCGCAAGATTGAGTTCCCAACCGGAAACAGCTATATGCAGCAGGGCGACCGAATCATCGTCGTATCCAACGGTTCGGACCCGATTATTCAGCTGAACGACATCTTTGAGAAGGAGATAGGCGAAATCGATGAACTATAAAGTAATGATGCATGTGTGCTCCTGGATTCTGGTAATCGAGATGGTCTGCATGGTTCCGTCACTACTTGTTTCTGTCCTGACCTTCGACCAACGCGCCGTTATCGGCTTCCTGGGGGCAATGGCCATCGCCGGAGTGCTGGCAGCCGTGCTGTTCCTGCTTTCCGATCATCACCGCATTAATTTCTATGCGAAGGAGGGAATGCTGGTTACCGCATTCTGCTGGATTCTGTTAAGTGTAATCGGATCGCTCCCGTATTATATCTCCGGACGGATTCCGGACATCGTGAATGCGCTCTTCGAGGGCTTCTCCGCAATGTCCACCACCGGTGCGACCATCTTGTCGGATGCCGAGGTATTGGGCAAGGGACTCCTGTTCTGGCGATCATTCAGCCAGTGGATTGGCGGCATGGGCGTATTGCTCTTCTTCCTGGCCATCATTCCGTCTTCCCGGAAAGGGGAGGGATATGCGCTTCACCTTCTGAGAGCGGAACTCCCGGGCCCGTCGGTGAACAAGATGGTGCCAAGAATGCGCGATATGGCGACCGTATTGTACAAAATATACGTCCTGATGACCGCTGCAGATATCATTCTGCTCCTGATTGCCGGAACGGATGTGTTCGATGCTTTCTGTATCGGATTCTCCACCGCGGGAACCGGCGGCTTCTGTGTCCGGAACACCGGCTTAGAAGAGTATACGCCGATGGCCCAGTGGATAACGGTTATCTTCATGTTCCTGTTCGGAATCAACTTCAGCCTGTATTACCTTATCCGCCAGCGTCGCCTCCGCGATGCCATCAAAGGAGAGGAACTCAGGCTGTACGTGATAATTATATTCGGTAGCATCCTATTGATAACCTATAACCTGGCCACCCATAATGGGGGAACCATCAGCAAGATTCTCCGGGATGCCAGCTTCCAGGTTATCTCCATCATCTCGACGGCGGGATTCTTCACGGTGGATTACAACAACTGGCCGGATTTCTCCAAGGCGGTATTGATAGCGCTTATGTTTGTAGGTGCCTGTGCCGGCAGTACCGGCGGCGGTATTAAGATGTCGCGTTTCATCATCCTCTATAAGGCGGCAAGGAGAAATCTGCATAACGTCTTCCACCCGGAAGAAGTTCGTACCGTGCGAGTCGACGGAGAGCGCGTCAGCGAGAAGACGATTCAACACGTGCAGGCGTATCTGTCCCTGTACGTCTTCATCCTGATTATCAGCTTCCTGCTGGTATCGATGGACGCTACCAGTTACACAATTACCACCAATTTCTCGGCGGTAATGTCCTCACTGAATAATATCGGACCGGGCTTCGATACGGTAGGACCGATGTCGAACTATGCGGCATATAACGATATGTCGAAGCTGGTGCTCTGTGTGGATATGCTGCTTGGACGTCTGGAAATCTATCCGATTCTGACCATGCTGGCGTATAGCACATATAAGAAATAGAATGACGGGTAGACACCTTGACTAATGGGCGAAACGCCGCATATGCATAAGAATGAGCCTTGTGGATGGCAATAAGCAGGCGAATAGCCCTAACACGAATAGCCCTAACGCAAGTACCGCAAGCAGGTAAATGCGTATATAAATGCGCATAACAGAATAATTAGCATAAATGAAATACCAGACTCAGGATTTCCCTGAGCCTGGTATTTTTCTTTCAATAATTATTCTCTTTACATCCGGCTTCGACATATCCCATCCGGACTTTCTATTCCTCCTCAATCTCGAAAATCGTGGAGAACTTGTTGTCCGCATAATGATACAGCCCTTCGATGTCCTCCGGCATGGAGGCCTGAATGGCAGTGCTGTCATCCTGATCGAACGCCACGCATATGCCGCATGCGGCACTCAGCGCTCTGGGAACCGGCATCATATGGGCGGTAGAATCCTTCTTCACCTGATGGCGATGGAATTCCTGCGCACCATAATGGGTAAAGAATGTGGCGATATACATCGAATTAGCTGAGGACGATTTCATAATCTCCGTCTGCCGTTTCTTTGTATTCCATCTTCAGGTTGTGATTTCCGGCGAAACGGGAGATGTTCTTAACCGGAGTCATGTTGTCAACCAGAATCGTAACCGGAGTACCTTCCTTAACAGCCTGCTGTGTCATGATGACAGGTTCTGGGCAAGCATATCCTCTTGCATCTACAGTCTTCATATTAAGCCTCCTTCTTCTTTGTGTTCAGCGCGCCGATAATCAGCACGATGATGATGCCGATGATAACAGCAACCTTGCCGTTAGCGGTAGGACCCTCTGCAGAGGAAGCCAGACCGAAGTTGTGGCAGAAAGCAGCGCCAACAACCATACCCAGTACGCAGATACCGGAGTCTGCATTACCGGTTCCGGACAGGATAACCTGACGGAGTGGGCAGCCGCCGAGCAGGCAGGAAGCCAGGCCAACGAGTACCATACCCATGAAGTTCCACAGTGCGTCATTGTAAGCGATAGGCTGTGCATCGAATCCCGGGTTGAATGTGCCCATTGCGATGTTGCCAATCAGAGCAGCAACGATGATAGCAACGAAGCCGGACAGCAGATAGAAATCCTTGAAGAGTACGGCATCACGAATTCCGCCAACCATGCAGAGACGGGTCTTCTGAGCCAGAGCACCAACAACGAGGCCAGCGCCCAGTGCCATAGCGACTGGAGCGTGCATGGATCCAGGACCTTCTACGCTGAATGCCAGC